>NZ_JBQYLP010000050.1:0-45490 GCF_052683555.1 Burkholderia sp. BC1 | reverse complement strand
GCCCAGCGCGCCCGTCACCGTGCTGACCACGCCGTTCAGCGCACCGGTCGGATTGTTCGCGCCACCCAGGGCGCCCGTGACCGTACCGACCACGCCATTCAATGCGCCCGCCGGATCGTTACCGCCCAGCGCGCCCGTCACCGTGCTGACCACGCCGTTCAGCGCACCGGTCGGATTGTTCGCGCCACCCAGGGCGCCGGTGACCGTACCGATCACGCCGTTCAGCGCGCCCGTCGGGTTGTTGCCGCCCAGCGCGCCGGTGACCGTGCCGACCGCACCATTCAGCCCATTGCTCGCCAGATCGAGCACCGCTTGATCCAGCGCGCCGTGCGCCGCGACGATCGTGTTGACTGTATTGGTTGCGGTGTTCACGACACCGTTCAGTGCGCCAGTCGGGTTGTTGCCGCCCAATGCGCCCGTCACCGTGCTGACCACGCCGTTCAGTGCACCGGTCGGATTGTTCGCGCCACCCAGCGCACCCGTGACCGTACCCACCACACCGTTCAATGCGCCCGTCGGATCGTTACCGCCCAGCGCACCCGTCACCGCGCTCACCACACCGTTCAGTGCACCGGTCGGATTGTTCGCGCCGCCAAGGGCGCCGGTAACCGTACCGACCACACCATTCAATGCACCCGTCGGATTGTTCGCACCACCAAGCGCACCCGTGACCGTACCGACCACGCCATTCAGCGCGCCCGTCGGATCGTTACCGCCCAGCGCACCCGTCACCGTGCTCACCACACCGTTCAGCGCACCGGTCGGATTGTTCGCGCCACCCAGCGCGCCCGTGACCGTACCGACCACGCCATTCAACGCGCCCGTCGGACCGTTGCCGCCCAACGCACCCGTCACCGTGCCCACCACACCGTTCAGCGCACCGGTCGGATTGTTCGCGCCACCCAGGGCGCCGGTGACCGTACCGACCACGCCATTCAACGCACCCGTCGGATCGCTTCCGCCGAGCGCGCCCGTCGCCGTCCCGATCGCACCGCTCAACGCGCCGCTTGCCGTATTGAGCGCACCGGTCAGCGCGCCAGCCGGGTTGTTCGCACCACCCAGTGCGCCCGTGACGGCGCCGACGGCACCGCCCACTGCACCGCTCACCGCGCCGCCAACCGCACCGCCCGCGTTTCCGCCGCCGAGCGCGCCAACCACCTGCCCGACCGCGCCCTGCACCTGGCCGAGCGGATCGACCGTGCCGCCGCCGGCGCCGCCGAGCAGACCGGTCACCGTATGTGCGACACCGTTCAGCACGCTGCCCGGATTGCCGATCGACGTGCTGATCGAGCCGGACCCGGATGCGGTCACGTTAACCGAGCCCAGCGGCGTCGTGCCCGTCGCCGTGAGGCTCGCCGATACGCCTTGCGACGGCGGATTGACGATCACCTGCGGAATCGAGAGTCCATCGAGCGAACCGGCCGCGGCAACCGCCGACCCCGAAGCCAGCACCCCGAACGCGGCCGCTACGGCCAGCGCCCCACCCGTCAATTTAAAGTTATTTCCCATCGTGACCTCATCTCGGTTGGCACTTCATTGATAAAGCACGGGGACAGGTTGCATGAAGTGTGCCATCGCGAAATTCACGCGGAATTTCACGATTTATTGCGATGCAATAACCGAGAAAAGCCCGACTCCATTAAGAAATAACGAAATACGACGGGTCAATATTCATACGAGAAAACGGCGCCGCGCAGAAACGTAACGTAACGTTTGCGAGCCCCAAGGTAACGTGTTCCGGTACATTTGCGAACGATCGTTTCGACAGCGTCGCGGACGCCCAATCGGATCGCTATAGATATTCCTTTTCACGAATATGAAAATGCACGGATAAATCGCGAATTTACTGGTTTTATGATTTCGCGATATCTTTCCGACGCCTTACGGGGTTCATCAGCGAATCGTCGTTTCAACTCGATTCGGATAGCAAAACGAAAAATTGTTAACGCCGAGATTTTGCGTCGATTCACCGGCGTCAATTGTTAACGGCAAATACGCACGCATGTGCGCATCGCCGAAAACTCAACCGAATCGCTCGGGCCGATACGGACGCGGATCGATGTAGGTCGGCGTGCCGGTCATCATCTCCGCGAGCAGACGCCCGGTCGCGGGCCCGAGCGTCAGCCCGTGGTGGCAGTGGCCGAACGCGAACCACAGCCCGCGATGCCGCGGCGCCGGCCCGATCACCGGCCGCATGTCCGGCGTGCACGGCCGCAGCCCGAGCCACGGTTCGGCATCGAGCCGTTCGCCGAGACCGAATGCCTCGCGCGCAAGCGGCTCCGCGCGCGCGAGCTGCACGCCGGTCGGCGGCGCGTCGGGTAGCGCGATCTCGACACCGGTCGTCAGCCGCAGGCGGCCGCCGTCCATCGGCGCGACGACGAACCCTTGTTCGGTGTCGCACACGGGCACGCGCAGCGGCGCGCGCGTCGGCCGGTAATGCATGTGATAGCCGCGCTTCGCGCGCAGCGGAATCCGGTAGCCGAGCGGCCCGAACACGCGCTCGGACCACGGCCCGAGCGCGACGACGACGGAGCGCGCCGACATCGCCCCGTGCGCCGTGGCGACCTGCCAACCGTCACGTATCTGCGCGAGCGTCGCCGCGTCGCCGTGCACGAACGTGCCGCCGTCGCGCTCGAACAATCGCGCGTACGCCTTCGTGAGCCCGCCGGGGCTCGACACCGTCTTCGGATCCTGCCAGTGGAACGCGCCGCAGAACGCCTCGCCGATGCCGGGCTCGCGTGCGCGCAACGCGCGCGCATCCAGCACCGTCATCCGCAAGCCGTGCGCATGAGCGACGCGCTGCTGCGCGCGCGCCTCTGCATCGAACAGGGCGGGCGAGCGAAACGCCTCGATCCATCCGCCGTCGTGTACGAGCGGCTGCGCGTCGGTGCGCGCAAGCAGTACATCGTGCTCGACGACGCTCGCCGCGACGAGCGGCAACATGTCGCGCGCGGCCGCCGCGAGGCGTTTCGGCGACGACTCGCGCCAGAATCGCGCGAGCCAGCCCGCATACGCGGGCAGCGCACGGTAGTCCCAGTAGAGATCGACCGAACGGTTGCGCGCATAGCGCAGCAACGTGCCGAGCCGGCGCGGAAACGCATACGGCACGACCGACGAACGCTCGATGAGCCCCGCGTTGCCGTGGCTCGTTTCCTCGCCGGGATCGCGCCGGTCGACGAGCGCGACGCGCAGCCCGCGATCCTGCAGGTGCAGCGCCGACGACACGCCGACGATGCCGGCCCCCAGAACGATCACGTCGAAATCCATGCTTGCCCGTCCAGCGTAGAAGGTCGATGCAGCACGCGCCGGCACCGCGGCCGGCGCACGCCCGCGCTTACTTCGCGATGATGTCGCGCTTGAAGTACTTCTGCGACAGCGCGCTCAACGTGCCGTCCTTCTTCAGCGCATCGAGCGCGCCGACGACCTTCGCCTGCAGCGCCTTGTCGCCCTTGCGCAGCCCGAAGCCCGTGCCTTCGCCGAGCGTCGCCGGATCCTTGAGCGGCTCGCCGACGATCTGGTAGTCGCGGCCGGCCGGCTTGTCGAGGAAGCCCTCCTGCGCGGTCTGCGCTTCCTGCACGGCGGCGTCGAGCCGCCCGGCGACGAGATCCGCATAGATCTGGTCCTGATCCTGATACGACACGACGGACACGCCCGCATTGGCCCAGTGCGCCTTCAGGAAATCTTCCTGCGACGAGCCCTGCAGCACGCCGACGTGCTTGCCGCGCACGCTCGCGACCTCGGGCCGCAACGGCGAGCCGCGCTTCGCGATCATCACGATCGGCACCACGTAGATCGGCGGCGTGAAATCGATGCTCTGCTTGCGCTTCGCTGTGATGTTCATCGCCGAATTGATCACGTCGAACTTGCGCGCCTGCAGCGCGGGAATCAGGCCGTCGAACGCGTTCTCGACCCACACGCACTTCATGTTCAGCTTCGCGCACACGGCGTTGCCGATGTCGACGTCGAAGCCCTGCAACTGGCCGGCCGGCGTCTTGCTCTCGAACGGCGGATAGGCGGCTTCGATCCCGAAACGCAACGTGGTCGGTTCCGCGTGGACGGTGACGGCCGCGCAGGCGAGCGCCGCGGCGGCGCAAAGGGAAAGCTTCCAGTTCATGACGGGTCCTTCAGGGTTCAGCGATGAAAATCGGACGCGCGACGCGATCGCGCAGGGCGACGAAGCGGCGGCCGGTGCGGCGGGCCCGCGTGTGCGGACACGCTGCCGGGCATTCGAAATATAGACTCAAAGTCTACTATAGACTATAGGGGATACGATAATGCGAGGCCGCCGCGCCGCGTATCGGACGCCGCATACGACCCTTATCTCCTTGATTCTTCACTGCTATTCCAACAGGCAACGATTCCGGAAGCGTAGAAAAAGAAACGCTCGCCACATCCACATTGTCTATATTAGACTTTTCGTCCACAACGAACCCAGCCGGACATCGCATTGCGAGACTGTCCTGTCCGGCCCCGACCGGAGATGTCCGATGAACCCGACCGCCCCGACCCTGCCGCTGACCGTCGACGACGCGATGGTCCGCGCGGCGCTGCCGTCGCTCGACGTGCTCGGCACGCTGCGCCGCATGTTCGCGTCGCTCGCGTCCGCACGCGCCGTGCAGCCGCCGCAAACGCTCACGCTGTTCCCCGAGCAGGCCGGCGACTTCATCACGTACCTCGGCGCGCTCGCCGACGAACAGGTGTTCGGCGCGAAGCTGTCGCCGTACATCGTCGGCGGCGGGCCGGACGGCAAACCGGTCGTCACCGCCTGGACCGCGCTGATGTCGATGCGCACGGGCCAGCCGCTGATGTGGTGCGACGCCGGACAGCTGACGGTCGAACGCACGGCCGGCACGACGGCGCTCGCGGTCGACTGCCTGGCGCCGCGCGACGCGCGCCGTCTCGCGATCGTCGGCGCCGGCGCGGTCGGCCTCGCGCATCTGCGGCATGCGGCAGCGCTGCGCGAGTGGGACACGATCTCGGTGTACTCGCCGACGCTCGCCGACGATCGCGCGCTGCAGGCCGCCGTCGCCGGCACCGATCCGCGCGCACGGCCGGCAGCCGACATCGCCGCGTGCGTGCGCGACGCCGATGTCGTGATGCTCTGCACGTCGTCGGGCACGCCGGTGCTCGGCGACGGAATGCTGACGCGGCCGGCGCTCGTCACGTCGATCAGCACCAACGTCGCGCAGGCGCACGAGATTCCGCCTGCATGGCTGCCCGACATGGACGTCTACTGCGACTACCGGCACACGACGCCGGCCAGTGCCGGCGAGATGCGGCTCGCGGCAGCCGAGCACGGCTGGACGCCGGAGCGCATCGTCGGCGATCTGCCCGCGCTCGTCGCCGGCACGTGCGCGGCGCCGTCGCGCACGCGTCACGCGTTCTTCCGGTCGATCGGCCTCGGCCTCGAGGACATCGCGATCGCCTACGCGCTGTATACGCATCTGACGCGCGCATGAGCATCGTGCGCACGCGACGCCGATACAATGGCGCAACCGCGACAGCCGCACGCGGGCGCACGGGCACGACGACTGCCGGTGCGCCGGCGGATCGGCCGGACCTGCGGCCTGCGTCCCGCTCACCCGATATCGCGATTCCGATGCGCAAGAAGCCGTCCCCCGTCAAAGACCTGCTGCTCACCCGCTACGCGCCGATCGCGGACGGGATCGCAGCGCTGTTCTTCCCGTACGCGGAAGTGGTCATCCACGATCTGCACGACCAGACCGTGCTGTATCTGGCGAACAACCTGTCGAAGCGCGAGGTCGGCGACGATTCCGCGCTCGAGGAAATCGACCACTCGGCGCGCGAGCGCGTGATCGGTCCGTACGAGAAGCTGAACTGGGACGGCCGGCGCATGCGTTGCGTCAGCAACGTCCTGTTCGACGACGACGGCCGGCCCGCCGGGATGATGTGCATCAACTTCAACATCGCGGTGTTCGACGAGGTGCGCACGACGCTCGATCTGTTCATCAAGGGCGCGGGCGTCGTCGCGCAGCCGGATGAACTGTTCCGCGACGACTGGCAGGAGCGCATCAACACGTTCCTGCACGGCTGGCTGCGCGAGCGGCAGATCGGGCTGAACGGCCTCACGCGCGAACACCGGCGCGAACTCGTCGAGGCGCTGCATGCGCAAGGCGCGTTTCGCGGCAAGAGCGCGGCGAACTACGTCGCGAACGTGCTCGGCATGGGGCGCGCGACCGTCTACAAGCATCTGAAACATCTGAAGGACACGCAGGGCGACGCATGAGCGCTCGCGCCTGCGCGCAAATGCTATAGTTTCAGTTACATTTTTTCGAATGCCTGTTGCCATGCCGACCGCTCCCGCTCCGACCGCCCGCCCGACGCTGACCGTCGAAATCTGGTCCGACCTGATCTGCCCGTGGTGCTGGATCGGCAAACGCCGTTTCGACGAGGCGCTTGCCGCGTTCGCGCATGCGGACCGCGTCGACGTCGCGCTGCGCGCGTACCGGCTGATGCCCGGTCAGCCCGTCGAGCCGGTCGAGGCAATGCTCGCCGCCAAATACCGGATGTCGACCGCGCAGGTCGACCAGATGCTGCGCCAGGTGACGGACGCCGCCGCGAGCGTCGGGCTGCGCTACGACCTGCCCGGCACGCTGGTCGGCGATACGCTCGACGCGCACCGGCTCGTGAAGCTCGCGGAAGCGACCGGCCGCGCGCACGCGCTGACCGAGCGGCTGTACCGCGCGTACTTCTGCGAGCACGGCTCGCTGTTCGATCACACGGCGCTCGCCGATTTCGCGGTCGAAGCCGGTCTCGAGCGCGCGGCGGTCGAAGCGGCACTGCGCGGCGATGCGTACCGCGACGAAGTCGAAGCCGACGGCGCGCGCGCCGCGCAGATCGGCGGACGCGGCGTGCCGCTGTTCGTGTTCGGCGGCCGCTATGCGGTGTCGGGCGCGCAGCCGGCCGACGTGTTCGCGCAGGCGCTCGAGCAAGCGTGGCGCGACGGCGTCGTCGAATCGGGCGGCGACGCGGCAACCGCATGCGGCCCGGACGGCTGTGCGCTGCCGCCGCGCGAATAAGCGCCCGGAGCTTCGATCGCCGAGGCGCGCGACCGCGTAACGGCACGTCGCTGCTGCATCCGCGCGTGCGCTCACGCCGTTCGGCCGCTACGCGATGCTGCTGCCATAAACCGGCAGCAGACGCGTACGAATGCCGTCTACAATCCAGCCTTTCAAATCCCTATCGGAAGGTTGCGAGCCCATGACACACGGCATCCACGGCGAAAAGCGCTGGTACGCACTGATCGTCCTCTGCCTCGGCGTGCTGATGATCGTGCTCGACAGCACGATCGTGAACGTCGCGCTGCCGTCGATCGGCACCGATCTGCACTTCACCGAGACGGCGCTCGTCTGGGTCGTCAACGCGTATCTGCTGACGTTCGGCGGCTGCCTGCTGCTCGGCGGCCGGCTCGGCGATCTGTACGGCCAGCGGCGCATGTTTCTCGCCGGCCTCGTCGTGTTCACGCTCGCGTCGCTCGCATGCGGACTCGCGCCGTCGCAGACGATGCTGATCGCCGCGCGCGCGGTGCAAGGGCTCGGCGGCGCGGTCGTATCGGCCGTGTCGCTGTCGCTGATCATGAATCTGTTTACCGAGCCCGGCGAACGGGCGCGCGCGATGGGCGTATACGGCTTCGTGTGCGCGGGCGGCGGCAGCATCGGCGTGCTGCTCGGCGGGCTGCTGACGAGCGCGCTGTCGTGGCACTGGATCTTCCTCGTGAACCTGCCGATCGGCATCGCCGTCTACGCGCTGTGCGCGGCGCTGCTGCCGCGTACGCGCGTGCCGGCCGGCGCCGGGCGGCTCGACGTCGCGGGCGCGATCACGGTCACCGCGTCGCTGATGCTCGCGGTCTACGGAATCGTCGGCGGCAACGAGGCCGGCTGGCTGTCGGCGCAGACCGTCGCGCTGATCGGCGCGGCCGTCGTGCTGCTTGCACTGTTCGTCGCGATCGAGATGCGCGTCGCGCATCCGCTGATGCCGCTCACGCTGTTCGCCGCACGCAACGTCGCGCTCGCCAACGTCATCAGCGTGCTGTGGGCGGCCGCGATGTTCGCGTGGTTCTTCCTGTCCGCGCTGTACCTGCAGCGCGTGCTCGGCTACGGGCCGCTGCAGGTCGGCCTCGCGTTCCTGCCCGCGAACCTGATCATGGCCGCGTTCTCGCTCGGGCTGTCCGCGCGGATCGTCATGCGTTTCGGGATTCGCGGCCCGATCGCGGCCGGCCTGCTGATCGCCGCGTGCGGGCTCGCGCTGTTCGCGCGCGCGCCCGTCGACGGCGGCTTCGTCTGGCACGTGCTGCCCGGCATGACGCTGCTCGGTATCGGCGCCGGCATCGCGTTCAACCCGGTGCTGCTCGCCGCGATGAGCGACGTCGATCCGGCCGATTCGGGGCTCGCGTCGGGCATCGTGAACACCGCGTTCATGATGGGCGGCGCGCTCGGCCTCGCGGTGCTCGCGAGCGTCGCGGCGGCGCGCACCGATGCGCTCGCGGCCGCGCAGGTCGCGCCGCTCGGCGCGCTGAACGGCGGCTACCACGCGGCATTCGCATTCGGCGCGGCGTTTGCGGCGCTCGCCGCCGCGATCGGCATCGCGCTGCGCGTGCGTCCGCCGGCGCACGCCGACGGCGGCGTCGGCGCTTCGCTGCACTGACGCGCGGCGGGCGGCCCTCGGCGCCGTCCGGCCGCCCGCCGCAGCCGGTACGGCTGTCCGCAGGCGCCACACGCCGCCGCGCGCAACCACCGTTCAAACGCCCGTTTCACCGCTCCGCCCCATCGGCCGGCCGCCGCGCGCCGGCCGATTTTTAACGCAGTCGTACACCGACCCGTCACTTTTGCGACAATGTCGGACTTTGATCCGCGCGTCGCAGCCGCGCGCCGCCGCCGAACGCCCCCTAACCGCCTGCTTCCGATGTCGCTTCCCCATATCGATCTGCTGTACTCCCTGTCCGGCCTGTTCGTCGGCATCCTCGTCGGCCTGACGGGCGTCGGCGGCGGTTCGCTGATGACGCCGATCCTCGTGCTGCTGTTCGGCGTGCATCCCGCGACGGCGGTCGGCACCGATCTGCTGTACGCAGCGGCGACGAAGGCGACGGGCACGCTGGTCCACGGCCTCAAGGGCTCGATCGACTGGCGCATCACCGGCCGGCTCGCGGCCGGCAGCGTGCCGGCGGCAGCGCTCACGCTGTGGGTGCTGCATTCGCACGGGCTGAACGCGCCGGGCACCGCCCGGCTGATCCAGCTCGTGCTCGGCGTGGCGCTGCTGCTCACATCGGTCGCGCTGATCTTCCGCCCGCAGCTCGCCGCGTTCGCCGCGCGCAATCCGCTCGCGCCGAGCCCCGCGCGCACGCTGTGGTCGACCGTGCTGACGGGTGCGGTGCTCGGCGTGCTCGTGTCGATGACCTCGGTCGGCGCGGGCGCGATCGGCGTGACCGTGCTCCTGCTGCTCTATCCGGCGCTCGCAACGACACGCATCGTCGGCTCCGACATCGCGCACGCGGTGCCGCTCACGCTCGTCGCCGGCATGGGCCACTGGCTGCTCGGCTCGGTCGACTGGTCGATGCTGCTGTCGCTGCTGCTCGGCTCGCTGCCGGGCATCGTGATCGGCAGCCTGCTGTCCGCGCGCGCCCCGGAACGGCTGCTGCGCAATCTGCTCGCGGCGACGCTGGTCGCGGTCGGCGTGCGGCTCGTGCTCGCCTGAAACCTGCGCCATGCGGCGCGGTGCGCCGCGGCCGTCCTGGTTGCGGGCCATGTTCGCGGCCGTGGTCGTGGTCGCAGTCACGGCTGCACTGAAACGCGTCGCGTCCCCGGCGGCCGCATCGCGCTTCCCGCCTCTCCGGCCGCTCGGCGGCCGAGGCCGCCCCGCCCGATTTCCCCGCTTCAAAAAGAAAAAAGCCGGACGACCATCGTCCGGCTTCGCAGCAAGCGCGCGTGCGCTCAAAGCGGTACGTCGATCGTGCCGGCCGCCGCCGAAATCGCGTTCGCGCCCGGCGCACTCGCGATCGGCGGCAGGTTCGCCGTCGTCAGCGCGGGCGCCGCACCGGGCGTGCCGCCCCGCGGCACCGTGCGGATCACCTGCGACGGCGGCAGCGGCGCACCCTTCTTCAGGTGCTGCCACATCAGGTTCAGCGCCTGCAGATCGTAGTAGTGGACCGGCACGAAACGCGTGTCGTAGCCGGCCACCGGCAGGAACGCGTCGAAGTGCTGGCCGTTCGTCACCTCGTAGAACACGAGCCCGCTACGGCTGCCCTCGGTGAGGCTGTTCTGCGCGACGTACGCGCGCGACGCGTGATTGACGGGCACGAGCGCGTCGCTGCGCCCCTGCACGATGATCGCGGGCTTGCCGTGCAGGTTCGCGTTCACGCGCACCGCCTCGACGTTCGCCGGCATCCCGAGCATCGCGTTCGTCCACAGCTGGCGCAGGCATAGCGCGCCGGCGAAGCTCGCATCGGGCGTCGCGAGCCGGTGATCGACGCCGGCGCCCGTATTGAATACGAGATCGATGCCGGCCGTCGGCGGTATGCCGTTGCCGGCGCCGAACACGGCCGGCATCGGCGATGCCGCGGGCGGTGCGACCGCGCCGGTCCCCGCTTGCGTCGTCGCGAAGCTGAAATTGCAGAGGTTGTCGGTCACGCGCGAGCGCGTATACGCGTTCGCATAGGTGACGGCGATCGCGGGGATCGCCTGCGAATCCCACATCGACGCGTGCAGCAGATCGGAATCGGCGAGATAACCGGCCGCATGCAGCTGCGCGAGCGCGTCGGCGGCCTGGCTCTGCGTGTCGGCGCCCGACACGAGGCCCGCGGCGGCGAGCGTCGCGCAGCGCTGCGCGCGGATCGACTGCGTGGTCGCGAGCGGCAGCGCGCTGATGTACGGCTCGCCGGCCAGCGACGCCGAGGCGGCCGCGCACGGCTGCAGCAGGTTCGCGAGCGTCGCATAGTCGGCGAGCGGCCGGCCGAACGACGGCACCGGCTGGCCGCCGCTCCGCACGACCGCATTCGGCGCCAGCCGCACGTTGATCTGCGGCTCGCCGACCACGACCGCGGTAATCCAGCCGCGATCGTCCTGCTCGGCGGCCGCGAGCGACGCGCCGCCGCCGTTGCTGACCGACGCGGCGATCGTCGTGATGTCGCCCGCGCGATAGCGCACGCCGCGATGCGAGCCGTCGACGAGCGGCGCGAACTGCTCGTTCAGCGCCCAGTACGCGAACTCGACTGCCTGCAGCGTCGAGCGCCCCCAGTCCTGCTCGGGATTCTGCTGCGAATGCGCGTGCTTGAACGCATAGCGGTTCGGAAAGCGGCTGTTGAACGCGGCGAGATCGCCGCTCGTCAGATTCGCGGTGAACAGGCTCGCGTTGCCGGCGAGCACCGCGTTCGCGAGCGTGCCGTCGATCAGCGTGACGGTGTCGCTGCCCAGTTCGTGCGCGCCGTTGCCGCCGCCCTTGTCGTTGTACGCGACCGCGCAGCCGCGCTTGAGCCCCCACTCGCCGGCGGCCGAGATCGCGCCGTAGACGCCGCGCGAGCCCGACGACGTCGCCGTCACGATGCACGGCTGTGCGGGATCGAAGCTCGCGGGCACCTGCACGAGCAGCGTCACGTTCTTGCGGCCGCTGCCGTCGTCGGAATAGGCGAGATATTCGGTGCCGGCGATCTTGCCTTCGCCGAGCGTGGCGTTGCCGTCGACATCGACGTTCGGCCCCCAGAAGCGGCCGTAGCCGCCGTTCGCGCTCATGTCGACGAGCGCGCGGTAGTTCGACCAGATCGCGAGACGGCGCAGCTCGGCGCTCGTCGGCCGCGACGGATTCGCGAAGGCCGGCGCGGTCGCGCTCGCAAGGCCCGTCTTGCCGAGGCCGGCCGTCAGCAGATCGTCGCTCATGCCGTCGTATGCGGTCGTGCGCACGTTGCCCGACACGAAGCCGGGTAACCGGTTGCGCTCGCTCGTCTCGTCGCCGTTGCAGGCGCCGAGCAGCGCCGCGATGCCGGCCAGTGCCGTGCCGACAAGCATCCACCTGCCCCATCCGTGCATCGTCATTGCCGCCCCTCTCTCGATATCGTTATCGGGCCGCCGCCGTGTCGCGCACCGCGTGCGGCCGCTGAAGCGCAAACGGGCCCCGGCATGCCGGGGCCCGCACGACCCGCGCGTGCGCGGGCCCGGACGACGCTTGCGCGCCGTCGCCCGGCATCATTGCTGCTGGACCGTCAGCTTGTTCGTGACCGACGTGACGCCCTTCACGCCCTTCGCCGCTTCTCCCGCCTTGTCGATCTGAGCCTGGTCGGGCACCGTGCCCTCCAGCGTGATCGCGCCGCCCTTCGAGCGCACGACGAGGTTCGACACATCGATCCCGCCTGCTTTCGTGATCGCCTTGCGCACCGCGTAGCCGAGCTTGCGGTTCGCGTGCTTCGCCGTCTTCGCGGCCGACTTCGACTGCGTCGCGGCGGCCGGCGCTTCGGCCGCGGCCGGCTCGCTCGACTGCGCATACGCGCTGCCCGACAGACAGGCCGCCACGGCGGCAATACCCAACGCTCTCAACACGATCGACTTCATGCTATCTCCTTGTAACTTCGGAACGGCCGCGCACAGTACGGCCGGATACCCCCAAAGGCAGCCGGCCCGCGCGCGAACGGGCGGGTCGGCCGATGATTTCCACGGCGATGCGAGAGAGGCGAGACGGGCCGGCAGCCGGCGCACGCGAAGCGGCCGGCCGGACCGGGCAGCCGCCGTGCCGGACGCGCCCGGTCTCGTCGGGTGCCGGGTCGCGCGAGTCGGGCGCGGCTGCGTCGCACAATGTAATCCAGCGCCCGCGGAAGCGCAAAGCTTTTGACGCGGCATCGCGCGGCGGCCCGCCGAAGGCCGTCACGCGGCACTCGCGCGGGCGCGCCCAAACCGGTTACCATCGCCGCCAGAGCGCGCAGCGTCGCCGTCGCGGCACTGCGCAGCGCCCGCGTCATCGATCGATCTCATGAAGCCAACCCGCCCGCAGCGGCCGCCGCCGCGCATCCTCGCCCGTTTCGTCGCGGTGTCGTGGCGCGACCTCGCACTGTCGATCGGCCCGACCGTGCTGCTCGCGGCCGCCGCCGTGTGGCTCGCGATCCGGATGATCCAGCCCGCGCCGCCCTCGACGCTCGTGATCTCGGCCGGCCCGCCCGGCAGCACCTACTGGAACGCCGCCCAGAAATACAAGGCGATCCTCGCGAAGAACGGCGTCACGCTCGACGTCGAATCGTCGGAAGGATCCGCGCAGAACCTCGCGCGGCTGCAGAACCCGAACGCCACGGTCGACGTCGGCTTCGTGCAGAGCGGAATCGGCCCGAAGGAACGCGACGATCACCTCGCCTCGCTCGGCAGCATCGGCTACGTGCCGCTCGCGATCATGTACCGCGGGCCGGTGGTCGCGCGCCTCTCCGATTTCAACGGCAAGCGGCTCGCGATCGGTACCGAAGGCAGCGGCGCGCGCGAGCTGAGCCTCGCATTGCTGAAGATGAACGGGATCGAGCCGGGCGGCACGACGCGGCTGCTGCCGACGAGCGGCGAAGACGCCGCGGCCGCGCTGCTCGACGGCAAGATCGACGCGGCGTTCCTGTCCGGCGACTCGACGCAGATCCCCGTGATGGCGAAGCTGTTCCGCACGCCGGGCGTGCACATGTATTCGTTTACGCAGGCGGAAGCCTACGCGCGGCGCTTTCCGTACCTGACCGCGATCACGCTGCCGATGGGCGTCTACGATCTCGGCCGCAACCTGCCGCCCGAGGATCTGCATACGGTTGCGCCGACCATCGAACTCGTCGCGCGCGACACGTTGCACCCGGCGCTCTCGGACCTGCTGATCGAGGCCGCGCGCGAAGTGCACGGCCACGCGACGATCCTGCAGCACGCGGGCGAATTCCCGTCGCCGGTCACACGCGGCTTCCCGCTGTCCGACGATGCGGCGCGCTACTACAAGTCCGGCAAGACCTTCCTGTATCGACGGCTGCCGTTCTGGGTCGCGAGCCTCGTCGACCGGCTGCTGGTCGTCGTCGTGCCGCTGATCGTCGTGCTGATTCCGGGCCTGCGGCTCGTGCCGTCGCTGTACGGCTGGCGCGTGCGCTCGCGGATCTACCGCTGGTACGGCGCGCTGATCGCGATCGAACGCCGCGCGCTCGGCGAGCATACGGCCGAGGAGCGCGTCGCGCTGCTCGACGAGCTCGACGACATCGAGGAAGCCGTGAACCGGATGAAGATGCCGCTCGCCTACGCGGGGCAGTTCTACGTGCTGCGCGAGCACATCGGCTTCGTGCGCGAACGGCTCGCCGCGCACGACGCCGATGCGCCCGCCGGCGCCGCGCCTCGCGCGGCCGATGCCGCGCCGCGAGCGGCCGACGCCCCTCGGGCGACTCCCGGTTCCGCATGAACGGACGATCCGCGATCATTGCTGCATGCGCGTACGGCCCGTAACATGGAGGCCCGCCGCACGCCCCACCCTCTGGAGATCGTCATGACAACCGGCCTCGACACCGCCCAACCCGCGTGGTTCTTCGACTTCGTGTCGCCGTTCTCCTATCTGCTGCTCGAACAGCACGACAAATGGCCGGCGATGCCGTTCGAACCCGTCGCGGTGTCGCTGAACGAGCTGCAGCGGCACTGGGGGCAGCGGCCGAGCGCCGACGTGCCGGCCAAGCGCATCTTCACGTACCGGCACGCGCTGTTTCGCGCGGAGCAGCTCGGCATCCGCTTCAAGATGCCGCCCGTGCATCCGTTCGATTCCGACAAGGCGCTGCGCCTCGCGATCGCGACGCGCGCCGACATCGCGACCGTGCTCGAGATGTTCCGCTTCATCTGGCGCGAGGGCAACGATCCGTCGACGCCGGCCGGCTTCGCGGCGCTCTGCGAGCGCGTCGGCGTGAGCCATGGCGACGCGCTGATCGAATTCGAAGAGACGAGCGCGCAGCTGCGCCGCAATACCGACGACGCGATCGCGCTCGGCGTGTTCGGCGTACCGACCTTCTGGATGAACCGCCAGCTGTTCTGGGGCGAGGACGCGCTGCCGATGGTGCTGTACTGCGCGCGCACGCCGAACTGGCTCGAATCGCAGGAAGTGAAGCGGATCAGCACGCTGCCGAAAGGCCGCGCGTGATGGCGGGTATCACGCACGCGCGCGCACGGCTGCGGTAAGGTTACGCTTCGCCCGGATCACCCCGCATCGATGGAAGACGACGACCGTACCGCCTCGCTCGATATCTGGCTCGTGCGCGTGCTGCGCACGCTGCTGCTCGAGCGCAGCGTCACGCAGACCGCGCTGCGGCTCAACCAGACGCAGCCCGCGATCAGCACCGCACTGCGCAAGCTGCGCGAAACGCTGAACGACCCGATCCTCGTGCGCGGCAAGTCGGGCATGGTGCCGACCGAATACGGCGCGTCGCTGCTCGGCGCCGCGACGCGCGCGCTGCGCGAGGTCGACTTCATCTCGACGCCGCACGGCGATTTCGATCCGTCGTCCGCGCGGCGCACGTTCCGCATCGCCGCGCCCGACTATCTGAACGATTTCTTCATGCCGACGCTGATCGAGCGCTTTCGCGATGCCGCGCCGCACGCGCATCTGGAAATCGATTCGCTGAATCCCGCGCTCGACCATGCGGGCGCGCTCGAATCGGGCGCGCTCGATCTCGTGATCGGCAACTGGCCGAAGCCCGATCCGCAGTTCGCGCGGCAGGACCTGTTCTCCGACACGATCGTGTGCCTGATGCGCGATGCGCATCCGCTCGCACGCGAGCCGCTCACGCGCGAAGCGTACGCGGCCGCCGCGCACGTCGCGCCGACGCCCTATACCGGCGACAAGCGCAACGCGATCGAGATCGGCCTTGCGCGCGCGGGCCTCGCGCGGCGTGTCGTGACGACGCTGCCGTACTTCGGGATCGTCCCGCAGGTGCTGCTGCAAACCGATCTGATCTTCACGACGACGCGCCGCTTCGCGACGCACTATGCGCAGCTGCTGCCGCTTGTCGTCGTCCCGCCGCCGGTGCCGTTTCCGCGCATCAAGAGCTATCTGCTCACGCATCCGCAGCCGGATCGGCCGACCGATATCGCGTGGCTGTGCGCGCTGATGCAGAGCGTGTCCGACGAACTGACCGCCGCGCGCGCACGCAAGCGCTGAGCCCGCGCGCGCGGCACGCGCGTCACGCCGCGCAGAACGTTTCCTGCAGATGCGTCCAGCGCACCGCGCCCGCGGAATCGCGTGCGAACACGGCGGTCGAACGGCGCGCCGGCAACTCGCCGGACGCCGCGTGCTGCGCTTCGACGTACGCAACAACCGCATGCGACGCGTCGGCCGCGAGCACGCGTACATCCGACAGCGTAATGCGCAGCCCCGGCTTCGCGCCGCCGAGCGTCGCGAACAGGGCGCGCAGACCGTCGCGATCGACTGCGCGGCCGTCGGTCATGATCATCGTGAAGTCGGCGGAGAAATGCGCGAGCAGCGCGTCGAGCGCGGCCGGCGCCGTGTCGACGCCGGACAGCCAGCGTTCGATGGCGACGATGCTCGCGTCGAGCACGTCGAGATAGAGGCGGGAATCGGACATGGTGCGTACACGAAAAGGCGCGGCCGGACGCCGCGCATGCCGTGCAGTGTAGGGAAAAACGCGCGGCCGTGCGTCGACGCGATGTCGTGCGGCGCTGCCGGGCGCGTCCGATGCGCACCGGCGCCTATCGTCGTTGCGCGCGTGCGTGCAGTGTGCCGCGTGCAACGCAGGACGTGCGACTCAGCGCAGGCAGCACGCGTCGTCGCGCGCGGCGGCAGCCGCGGCCGCCTTCGCGCCGGCGACCGGCATCCCGGCGCGCACCTGCAGCAGTTCCGCACACACGGCCACCGCGATCGAGCCGGGCGCCTTGTCGACGATGCCGGCCACGCCGATCGGACACACCATCTCGACGAGCCTTGCCGGATCGACGCCGCGCGCGGCAAGCCGTCGTTCGAACTTCACGCGCTTCGTGCGCGAGCCGATCATCCCGAAGTACGCGAAGTCGCGCCGCCGCATGATCTGCTCGGCGAGCGCGAAATCGAGCGCATGGTTGTGCGTCATCACGAGGAAGTACGTGCCGGGCGGCGCGGCATCGACGATCGCCTCGGGCGTGTCGGTCGGCTCGGGCTGCACGTTCGGCGGACACTCGTCGGGGAACAGTTCGTCGCGCGTGTCGACCCACTGCACCGTGCACGGCAACGCACCGAGCAGCGTGACGAGCGCATGACCGACGTGCCCCGCGCCGAACAGCACGACGTGCATCGGCGGCGGCGCGCCGGTCGCGCGGTTGCGGGTGCCGGTGCCGCGCGCAAACGCGGCCGCGTCGGGCGCGACCGCGCGTGCAGGCGAATGCGGCGAACGGGCCGGCGCACGCATGTCAGGCTGCCCGCGCCGCGCGCACGGCCTGCACCGCACGCAGGATCGACTCGCCGGTCGCCGGTGCGTCGAGCGGCGGATTCACGCGATAGTCGCCCACCGCCGCGATCGCGTCGCGCACGGCGAAGAACACCGAGAACGGCAGCAGCAGCGGCGGCTCGCCGACGGCCTTCGAGCGGTGAATGCTGTCCTCGACGTTGCGGTTCTTGAACAGCCGCACGTTGAATTCGGGCGGCGTGTCGTTGACGGTCGGAATCTTGTACGTCGAGGGCGCGTGCGTCATCAGCTTGCCGCCCGCGTTCCACCACAGCTCCTCGGTCGTCAGCCAGCCCATCCCCTGGATGAACGCGCCTTCGACCTGGCCGATGTCGAGCGCCGGGTTCAGCGATGCGCCGACGTCGTGCAGCGCGTCGACGCGCAGCGTGCGCATCTCGCCCGTCAGCGTGTCGATCACGACTTCCGACACGGCCGCGCCGTACGAGTAGTAGTAGAACGGCCGTCCCTGCAGCTTCGATTGATCCCAGTGCAGCTTCGGCGTCGCATAGAAGCCGTCGGACCAGAGCTGCACGCGCGCGAGATACGCCTTCGCGATCACGTCGCCGAACGGCACGGCCGTCGTGCCGATCCACACGCAGTCGTTCGCGAACTTCACGTCGGCCGCCTCGACCCGGCCGTCGCCGTACTGCTTCGCCGCGAACACGGCGAGCCGCTCGCGCAGCTGGCGCGCGGCGTCCTGCGCGGCCTTGCCGTTCAGATCCGAACCGGTCGACGCGGCCGTCGCCGACGTATTGGCGACCTTGCTCGTATCGGTCGCCGTCACGCGGACGCGGCCGAAACGGATCCCGAGCTCGTGCGCGACGACCTGCGCGACCTTCGTGTTCAGCCCCTGCCCCATCTCCGTGCCGCCGTGGTTCACGAGCACCGAGCCGTCGGTATAGATATGCACGAGCGCACCGGCCTGATTGAAGTGCGTGACGTTGAACGCGATCCCGAACTTCACCGGCGTCAGCGCGATGCCCTTCTTCAGCACTGCGTTGCGGGCGTTGAACGCGCGCACGCCGTCGCGCCGCGCGCGATAGTCGCTCGCTGCCTCGAGTTCGGCGAGCAGTTCGTGCAGCACGTTGTCCTCGACGGTCTGACCGTACGGCGTGACGTTGCGCTCGGTCTTGCCGTACAGGTTCGCGTAGCGGACGTCGAGCGGATCGCGGCCGAGCGTGCGCGCGATGTCGTCGAGGATGTACTCGATCGCGAACGCGCCCTGCGGGCCGCCGAAACCGCGAAACGCGGTGTTCGACTGCGTGTTGGTCTTGCCGCAGTAGCCGGCGATCGCGACGTCGGACAGCCAGTATGCGTTGTCGAAGTGGCAGACCGCGCGCGTCATCACGGGCCCCGACAAATCGGCCGAGAAACCGCAGCGCGAGGTCATGTCGAGCGACACGCCGTCGATGCGGCCGTCGTCGTCGTAGCCGACGTCGAAACGGTAATGGAAGTCGTGCCGCTTGCCGGTGATCATCATGTCGTCGTCGCGGTCCGGACGCAGCTTCACCGGGCACAGCAGCTTCCAGGCGGCGAGCGCCGCGCAGCACGCGAACAGCCCCGACTGCGATTCCTTGCCGCCGAACCCGCCGCCCATCCGGCGGCACTCGACGAGCACGTTGTGCGACGCGACGCCGAGCACGTGCGCGACCAGATGCTGCATCTCGCTCGGGTGCTGCGTCGAGCAGTACACGTGCATGCCGTCGTCGTCCTTCGGCACCGCGTACGCGATCTGTCCTTCCAGATAAAACTGCTCCTGGCCGCCGAGCAGCATTTCGCCCGACTCGCGATGCGGCGCGGCGGCGATGCGTGCCGTCGCGTCGCCGCGCGCGAGCTTCAGCGGCGGAATCACGTACGACTCGGCCTTGCGCGCTTCCTGTGCGGTCAGGATCGCCGGCAGCTCCTCGTATTCGACTTGCGCGCGCCGCGCGGCGAGCCGCGCGACATCGTGCGACGTCGCGACGACGATGAACATCGGCTGGCCGACGTACTGCACGACGCCCTGCGCGAGCACCGGATCGTCGTGGACGATCGGGCCGCAGTCGTTGACGCCCGGAATGTCGTCGGCGGTGAACACCGCGACCACGCCCGGCGTCGCGCGCACCGCGTCGAAATTCATCGACACGATTCGCGCGTGCGGCTTCGCCGACAACCCGAGCGCCGCGTGCAGCGTGCCCGCGACGAGCGGAATGTCGTCGGTGTAGGTCGCGCGCCCGCTCACGTGCAGATGCGCGGACTCGTGCGCGCGCGACACGTGCACCTGCGCGGCATCGGCTTGCGGATCGAGGGTGCTGAGGAACGGTTCTGCTTGCTGGTTCATGTTCGGGGTTCTCCGTCGTCAGACACGCGCCGCTTCGGCGGGCACTTCGCGCACGTTCAGGGCTTGCGGCGGCAGCGGATCGTGCGGACGCGTCTCCAGCCAGAATCGGTACATCAGGTTCTTCGCGGTATCGAGCCGGTAGGTGCTCGTCGCGCGCATGTCGGTGAGCGGCTGGTAATCGCGTTCGAGCGCCTGCATCGCGGCCTGCGCGGTCGCTTCGTGCCACTGCGCGCCGTCGAGCACGGCTTCGGTGTGCGCCGCGCGCTTGGGCGTCGCGGCCATCCCGCCGAACGCGATGCGCGGTTCGCGGATCGTGTCGCCGTCCGCGATGAACGCGAACGCCGCGCAGACGGCCGAAATGTCGGAGTCGAACCGTTTCGACAGCTTGTAGGTGCGGAATTGCAGGTTCGCGCGCGCGCCGCTGCGCGTCGGCACCTTCACGCCGACGACGAATTCGTGCGGCGCCATGTCCTTCTGCTGGTAGCCCGTATAGAGCGCTTCGAGCGGCAGCTCGCGCACCGTGTCGCCGCCGCGCAGCACGACGCGCGCGCCCAGTGCGATCAGGCCCGGCATCGAGTCGCCGATCGGCGAGCCGTTCGCGACGTTGCCGCCGAGCGTGCCCGCGTTGCGGATCGGCAGCGACGCGAAGCGTTTCCACATCTCGGTCAGTTCGGGATACGCCTCGGCGAGCGCTGCATAGGCGTTCTCGACCGTGACGCCCGCGCCGATCTCGATCCAGTCCTCGCCGTGCACGATGCGCTGCAGTTCGGCGATCTGGCCGACGTAGATCAGGTCGTCGAGCCGGCGCATCTGTTTCGTGACCCACAGCCCGATGTCGGTGCTGCCCGCCAGAATCCGCGCGTCCGGACGCTCCGCCTTCAGCGCGGCCAGCGCGTCGAGCGTGCGCGGGGCGGCGAAGCGCGCGCCGCCGACCGTGTAGTCGAATGTCGCGTCGCGCCGCAGCGACGCAAGCGTGCGCGCAAGCGCGGCCGGGTCGACGGGCGCGGTGTTCGGTTCGGGGGTGGAGCCTTCGCCGGTCGCGCCTTCGCCCGTCGCACCTACGCCGGTAGCATCGAACATCCTCACCGCCGCGTCGACGATCGGACGATAGCCGGTGCAGCGGCACAGGTTGCCGGTCAGCGCATCGGCGATTTCGGTGCGCGTCGGCACGTGCTTCGCCTTCTCGCATGCACCGCCGCAGCGTTCATGGCCGTGCTTCTCGTAGAGCGCCCACATCGACATCACGAAGCCCGGCGTGCAGAACCCGCACTGCGACCCATGACAGTCGACCATCGCCTGCTGAACCGGATGCAGCGAGCCGTCCGGGCGACGCAGGTCCTCGACGGTCAGCAGCGCCTTGCCGTCGAGCGTCGGCAGGAACTGGATACATGCGTTGACGGCCTTGAACGCGACCGTGCCCGCGTCCGTCAGCTCGCCGACGACGACCGTGCACGCGCCGCAGTCGCCTTCCGCGCAGCCTTCCTTGGTGCCGGTGCAGTGCGCGTCCTCGCGCAGGTACTGCAGCACGGTGCGGGTGACGTCCGCGCCGCTGACTTCGCGGACGGCGTGACGATGGTAGAAGCGGATCGGCTCACTCATGTCTCTGTCGTTCTTCAAGTGGGGGCAAAGGCGGCCTGCGCGGGGCGCTCGGCCGACGTTTCTCTGACAGTTTGCACGCTATCACCGTCAAATTCCGCAACCCATAGCCCAATACGCATGCGGCCCATATAACTGCGGCGATATGCGCGGCCGCCCATGCCGGCGGGCCGCCGCGGCGGGCGCATGGAGCCGCATGGCCGGCCGCGGTGCGCGAAGGCGCCGGTTCGGCGTCGTCCAAAAAACGGGGCGCGGTTAACTAAACGGTACCTGCGTGAAAACCGGTTCCATGGGAAAATCCCGATTCCGTTTTTCGCCACGATCCGTTCCGTTCGCTCATCCGTTCCGACCCCATGTCAACCGATTCTGCCTCCACGCCGCGCAGCGGGCTCGCCGTCACGCTGCAAATCGTGTCCGTCGTCTGCTTCACGTTCATCTGCTACTTGACCATCGGCCTGCCGCTCGCGGTGCTGCCGGGCTTCGTCCACGACGAGCTCGGCTTTTCCGCGATCGTCGCGGGCGCCGCGATCAGCGTCCAGTATTTCGCGACGCTCGCGTCGCGCCCGCTCGCCGGGCGCCTCGCCGATACGCTGGGCCCGAAGCAGACCGTGCTGCGCGGGCTGCTCGGCTGCGGCGCGTCGGGCGTGCTGCTGCTCGTCGCGCTGCTGCTCGCGCGCTGGCCGGCCGCGAGCCTCGTGCTGCTCGTCGCGAGCCGGCTCGTGCTCGGCGTCGGCGAGAGCCTGTGCGGCACCGGGGCGATTCTGTGGGGCATCGGCCGCGTCGGCGTCGCGCACAACGCGAAGGTGATCTCGTGGAACGGCATCGCGACGTACGGCGCGCTCGCGCTCGGCGCGCCGGTCGGCGTCGCGATCGCGCATTCGCTGAACCCGGCGCTGATCGGCGTGCTCGTGATCGCGCTCGCGGCGCTCGGCTATGCGCTCGCGCGCCTGATCGACGCGGTGCCGCTCGTGCACGGCGAACGGATGTCGTATGCGAGCGTGTTCACGCGCGTGCTGCCGCACGGCATCGGCCTTGCGCTCGGCTCGGCCGGCTTCGGCTCGATCGCGACGTTCGTCACGCTCTACTACGCGGCGCGTCACTGGCCCAACGCCGCGCTGTCGCTGACCGTGTTCGGCACGCTGTTCATCGGTGCGCGTCTGCTGTTCGCGAACACGATCAAGACGCATGGCGGCTTCCGCGTCGCGATCGTATCGTTCGCGTTCGAATGCGCGGGCCTCGTGCTGCTGTGGCTCGCGCCGGTGCCGCACGTCGCGCTCGTCGGTGCCGCGCTGACGGGCTTCGGCTTCGCGCTGATCTTCCCGGCGCTCGGCGTCGAGGCCGTCGCGCTGGTGCCGGCCGCCAGCCGTGGCGCGGCGCTGTCCGCGTACTCGGTGTTCCTCGACCTGTCGCTCGGCATCACCGGGCCGCTCGCCGGCTACGTCGCGGGCGCGTTCGGCTATCCGCAGGTGTTCCTGTTCGCGGCGCTCGCCGCGGCGGCAGGCGTCGCGTTGTCGGTCGTGCTGTATCAGCGGCAGGCGCGCGTCGCGGGAAGCGGCGCGGCGGCGTGAACCCGCGGCGGATGCCGTCGGCGCGCAGCGCACTCGTGCGTGCGCGCGCTGCACGACGGTGCCGCGGCTAACGCGGCAGGATGTTGAAGTCCCGCAGCACGCGGGCCGCTGCCGGGTGATCGCGGAACGGAACCGCGGCCGACAGTGCGAGCCTGGGCGCGGCGCGATCGAAGAGCACGAGCGCTTCCGACGTGTTCAGATGCCTCGACATGTAGAGGAAGCCGTCGACGTGCTGGCGATGCCGGTACACGGCGGCCGACCATTGTTGCGGGATGTCGTAGGGCACGACGGTCGACAGCGCGCCGTCACCGCCCAGATTCTTCAGCGGCACGCCGTGCAGGACGGCCACGTTCAGCGACCGTCCGGTAAAGGACAGCACGTAGCGTTCGAGTTCCGTTGTCACGAGCGGGAAACCGCCGAGTTCGAGATCGGCGACCTCATCATGCAGCACCGTCTCGGCGAACGCGCAATGCAGATCGAAACCGAAATAGCAGGTGCCGTACCGGCCGCGCTTGCGCGGGTCGTCGAAGCGGTTGCCGCCCGATCGGCCGAAGTAAGGCTCGCCGGTGTCGTAGCGCGAAATGCGCAGAAGCGTCGAAGGCGAGATTTCCTTCGTCGTCAGTGTCGCGCTCGCGAAATGCCTGCGGGGCGTCGTCAACGTCAAATATCGGCTCCCCAGGATCCGGATCCACCGGGAAGCCGGCCCTAGCGCTCGGCAAACGCCGCTGCCGCGCGCGTCACCTGCTCGACCTTGCCTTGTGCGAGCGCCTTCAGCGGCGTGAGCCTGCCGAGCGACGCTTTCGGCGTCGTGAAGAACTGCCATTTGCTCCAGCCCGGCAGATCGCCCAGCTGCTGCGTCACCCTGCCCAGCGTCTTGCGATCGATGTCGCCGGCGAGATAAAAGGCCGGATAGTACTGTGCGGCGCCGACGTCGACCGTGAAGATGCGGCCCGATGCGACCGCCTTGTTCAGCGCCTGGCGCGTGATCCCCAGCGCGGTCCAGACTTCGGCGGCCGGCAGCAGCCTGCCGCTCGCGACGAGCGCCTGTCGTTCCGGCAATACGAGACGCTCGCGCTCGGCAAGCGCGGCAGACTCATGCGCGCTCGAGCGCGGTTCGGGCTTCGCGCGGCCCGGCTCCGTCCTGTCGCCCGTCGCGGCAGCCGCGATCCCGAACGTGACCGTCGCCGCCAGATCGATGATTTGCGCGATACCGACCTTGAACAGATGCCCGAGCTGCGCATCGGAAAGCCGGAGCAGCGCGCGCGCCTTGTCGGGCCCCAGCATGGTCGCGGCGCCGACCGCGCTGCGCAGCGCGTCCGCGGTATCGACATCGAGAATGACGTCGGCATCCTCGATCGTGTGTGCGTGCCGGCCCATCGCCGCCTCCTTTCGCAATCAGAAAGCAGCGTAGGCCAATCTCGCAACCAAGTCAACCTCGTCAACCGATTCGTCGCCATCGCGGGCCGCGCGCATCGCGCCGGGCAGCATCGGCGATCGGCCCGTTGCGGACCGTTGCCGCCCGCTCAGGCCGCCCGCAGAAACAACCGCCGCGTCAAATCGAACGCAACGAGATTCCCGGCCAGCACGAGCAGCAGCCCGATCACCGCGAGCGGCGACCACCGATACCCTTCGAACACCGTCGACACGGCCAGCGCGACGATCGGAAACAGCACCGTGCAGTACGCGGCGCGCTCCGGCCCGATCCGGCCGACGAGCGTCAGATAAGCGGTAAAGCCGATCACCGAGCCCGGCACGGCCAGATAGAGCAGCGCGCCGAGATAGCGCGGCTCCGTTTCGAGCGAAAACGGCAGCCCGGCCGCCACGCTGCCGACGGTCAGAATCGCCGCGCCGATCAGCATCGCCCAGCCGTTCGTCGCGAGCGGATGCAGGCCCATCGACTGCATGCGGCTCGACAGCAGGTTGCCGGCCGAGAAGCACATCGTCCCCGCCAATGCGATCGCGAGCCCGATCCACGTCGCGCGATCGTCGAGATGGCCGGCCATCTGCTGCCAGAACAGGCAGGCGATGCCGGTCAGGCCGAGCAGCGCGCCCGCAATCGCCGACGCGCGCAGCGGCCGCCCCATGAACAGCCGCCCGTTGATCGAATTGAGCAGTGGCGCGGTCGAGAAAATCACCGCGACGAGGCCGCTCGGCACGACGCGCTCCGCGTAGTAGAAGCACAGGAAGTTCAGGCAGAACAGCGCAACGCCCTGCGCAGCGAGATAGCGCCACGCGGCGCGCGGCGGCCGCGCGGGGCGACGCATCGCGCGCAGCAGCGCGAACATCACGGCGGCCGCGAGCCAGAAGCGCCACGCGATCGACACGGGCGGCGGCACGCTGCCGAGCTGCCATTTGATCGCGATCCAGGTGGTTCCCCAGATCAGCACGGTAACGATATAGAGCGACAGGTTCATGGCGACGGCGACGAGGCTTCGAACGAAACGGGAATCCGACTATGCCGTCGCACGACGCGTGCCGATTGTCCGGAATTGCGGTCTTTTTCGCCGGCGCCCGCGCGCCGGCATGCGCGCGCTTATACTCGGACCTCATGAACGCGTCCCTGTCCGCCCCGCCCGTCGATCGCGCCGCCGCCCTGTCCGGCGGCGATCTGCCGTTCGGCCTGCAATCGGTGTGCCGCACGCTCGCCGACGCGAACGCGACGCTCGAGCGCTTCGCCTGGCTCGGCGACCACCTCGCGATCGCCGAGTGGACGCGGATCACCGACGAGAGCGAGACCGTCTACGCACAGCCCGGCCATCACACGCTGTCGTGCTACCTCGACGGCGGCTACCGGACCGAACGGGAACGCGTGCCGCGCTACGGCGCGCCGAGCCTGCTGTGCGCGCTGCCGGGCGACCACGAATCGCGCTGGTGGGTGCGCGGCGAGATGCATTTCGTCCACCTGTACTTCCTGCCCGAGCACTTCACGCAACGCGCGATCCGCGAGCTCGATCGCGAACCGCGCGAACTGAAGCTCGCCGATCGGACCTATTTCGAGGAAGCGCGCGTCGCGTCGCTGCTGCGCTCGGTCGCGCTCGAGCGCTGGGACGACGCGGACGGCCGCCTGCGCGTGAACGAAACCGCGCACGACGTGCTGAGCCTGCTGCTGCGCGAACAGAGCGCGACGCGCACCGACACGCCGTTTCGCGGCGGCCTCGCGCCGGCCGTCCGGCGCCGCGTGCGCGACTACATCGACGCGCATCTGTCGCAGCCGCTGACGCTCGGCGAACTCGCGGAGGTCGCCGCGCTATCCGAATACCATTTCTCGCGGATGTTCCGGCTGTCGTTCGGCCGCGCGCCGCATGCGTGGGTCGCTGAGCAGCGGCTCGCCCGCGCGCGCCTGCTGCTGCGCACGACATCGCTGCCGCTTGCGCAGATCGCGGCCGACTGCGGCTATGCGAACGCCGCGCATTTCAGCCACCGCTTTCGCGACGCGCACGGCGCAGCGCCGAACGCGTACCGGCGCGCGATCCAGGGCCGCTGAGCGGCCGCGCCGCGCGCGTTACGCGCCGCGCCGCGACAGTTCCTGCTCGAGCGCCGCGACGCCGGCCGGCAGATCGACGGGCACCTTCAAGTCGACCATCGTGCGGCCGAACGCATGCACGGTGCGGAACAGGTTGTGTTCGCGGCACTGCTCGCCCATCTGGCCGATCCGCACGATCGGCAAGCCGAACGAGCCCGAGATCTCGACCTGATACTGCTTCGAGATATGGCCGCAGATCAGGCCCGGCGTGAGGCCTTCCGGCGTCTCGATCCCGACGACCGAATTGAGCCGGCATGCCTTCGGCGCATACAGCTTCAGCCCCATCGCCTCGACGGCCGCCTGCAGCGCGAGCGAACAACGCAGATGGCGCGCGAAGCGGCTTTCGAGCGTCTCCGCGCACACGAGCCGCAGCGCTTCGTGCAGCGCGAGCACGCCCGACACCGGCGCGGTGTAGTGATAGCCCGCGTTGTGCCAGAAGTTCTCGGCGAGCGCCATGTCGAGGCACCAATGCGCGTTCGGCTCCGGGCGATGCTTCATCCGTTCCCACGCGGCGTCGGAGAACGCGATCAGCGACACGCCGGGAATCGACGACAGCCCCTTCTGACCGCCGGTGATCACCGCGTCGATGCCCCACGCGTCCATCTCGAGCGGCATCGTCGACAGCGTGCAGACCGCGTCGACCACGACCAGCGCGCCGGCCGCCTTCGCGAGCGCCGCGATGTCGCGCAGATCGCGGTTCCATACCGTATTCGACGTCTCGCCCTGCACGATCGTGACGATCTCGGGCCGCTCGCGCGCGATGGCCTCCGCAACTTCGTCGAGGCTCGCGACCGCGCGATCGGCGACTTCGAGCGTCGCGACTTCGGCGCCGACGCGCGTCGCCATCTCGGCCATCCGTGCGCTGAAGAAACCGTTGCGGATCGACAGCACGCGCGTGCCGCGCCATGCGAGATTCGAGATCGCCATCTCCATCGCAGCCGAACCGGGGCCCGCGACGCCGAGCACCCACTTCGTGCGCGTCTGGAACACGTAGCGCGCCATTTCCTTCACCTGCTCGATGATCTTCGCCATCGTCGCGCCGAGGTGGTTGATCACGATCGTGTTCGCCTTCGCGACGGCGGCCGGGATCGGGACCGGGCCGGCCCCCATCATCAGCAGCGGTTCTTCGGGCAGGATCGCGTCGAGCGGCACGACGACGGGACAGGGAATCGGCGAATGGTCGATGGACATGGCTGGAACGAAGTGAAGGAAGAAAACGCACGGAACGCGTGCCGCACGGCACGGCAAGCGATCGATCATTCCGCGTTCCGCGGCATTGCGCAAGAGGCACGCGCGGGCGGACAGCGCGAAGGTGGCCCGGCGCGCCGACCGGGCCAGCGCACCGCGCGCGCCGCGCATCGCTTGCGCGCGGATTGTGGGCGCCATTCGCAGCCTGGAGAAAGGAGCCCGATCGTGCGCGATTTTGCGCGGCCATATCGCGGCGCGCTCGATACGGTCGCTTTCGGCGCTGTATGTCCGCCGAACGGCAAAAAGCACCGCACGCCGCAAAATCGGCATACGCGATTCGGCACGCATATTGGGCACACGCTGAGTTATCTCGATCTCTAATGCCGCCGCTTGCCGAAATTACCGACCCGCATTCCCACCTTGTCTCGCAATTCATTGATTTTCCGAAGAATTATCCGCGCGACGACGAGGCCCAAGCGAAAATACACGCAATCGCGACAAGCGTATGACCGGCATCCATCGGTTTTCCGATACGCGCGATTTCGATTTTCCGCAACCCGCCCCTTTTCTCAGGTTGACGGACACGCTTTTCTTATTGAACAATCGTCTGCAGATTCCGAAAACGCTTTAACCGATACGAGCGGGAATCACGCGCCGCGCAATGTTTTTTCCGCGCTGCACGATGAAAAATCACAACCATAATCAGTCAACCGGGCCAAAAATACGCAAGCCATGAACCAGATTCAGACCATGCGTGTCTTCGTCTGCGTCGCCGAGCATCAGAGCTTCCGGCGTGCGGCGCATCATCTCGGCGTGTCCAATGCACTCGTCACGCGTTCGATCGCGATGCTCGAGAGCCATCTCAATACGCGGCTGATCCACCGCACCACGCGCAACCTGTCGTTGACCGAAGCCGGCGTGCGCTATCTCGACGGCTGCCGCGCGCTGCTCGAGGAATTCGATCATCTCGAGGCGTCGGTCGCGCAGGCCACGCACGAGCCGGGCGGCACGCTGCGCGTGGTCGCGTCGGGGCTGCTGTCGCCTGGCGCGCTGACGCCGCTGCTCGGCCGGTTCCGCCATCGCTATCCGGAGTTGCGCGTGCAGATGACGATCGCCGAAGCGCCGCTCGACGTGCTCGATGCCGGCTACGACGTCGGCATCGTCACCGGCGACGGCTTCGACGGCAACCCGGCGCTGATCGCACAGGCGCTCGCGCCGAATCCGTTCGTCGCATGCGCATCGCCCGCGTATCTCGAACGGCGCGGCGAGCCGCGCACGCCCGACGATCTGCCGCGCCACGACTGGGTCGCGCTCGCGCCGCATCAGCATCCGGGCGCATGGCGGCTGGTCGGCCCCGACGCGCGTGTGCATACGGTCACCGTGCGGCCCGCCTGCACGGTCAATCAACTCGCGCTCGTCCATGCGGCGACGGTCGCGGGCTCGGGCATCGCGATGCTGCCCGAGCACTGCGTCGCCGACGCGATCGACAGCGGTACGCTCGTGCGGCTGCTGCCCGGCTACCGGATCGACGATCCGCATACGCAGCTCTCGCTCGTCTATCCGAACCGGCAGTTCGTGCCGGCGCGCACGCGCAGCTTCGTCGAACATGCGATCGAGCACTTCAGCGCGCTCGCGCAGCCCGAGCGGGCGGGCTACGGTTTCCTGCGCGCGGCGCACGCGTCCGCGCATGCCGACGGCGTGCCGGGCCTGCAGTAAACTGCGGGCGACGACGCTCCCCGGAGAAACAGCGTGCGCGTGATCCTGTTCAGCAGCCGACAGTACGACGACGATTCGTTCACCGCCGCCAACCGCCGGTTCGGCTACCGGCTGCACTTCCAGCCGTCGCATCTCGATGCGGAAACGGCAATCCTCGCGCACGGCTACGACGTCGTGTGCCCGTTCGTCAACGACACGCTCGATGCGGCGGTGCTCGAACGCCTCGCGGAAGGCGGCACGCGGCTGATCGCGCTGCGCTCGGCGGGTTTCAACCATGTCGACCTCGCGGCGGCCGAGCGGCTCGGCATCACGGTCGTGCGCGTGCCGGCCTATTCGCCGCACGCGGTCGCCGAACATGCGGTCGCGCTGATTCTCGCGCTGAACCGCCGGCTGCCGCGCGCGGTCGCGCGCACGCGCGAAGGCGACTTCTCGCTGAACGGGCTGCTCGGCTTCGACCTGCACGGCAAGACGGTCGGCGTGATCGGCACGGGGCTCATCGGCAGCGTGTTCGCGAAGATCATGATGGGCTTCGGGATGCACGTGCTCGCGCATTCGATGCCGCCGTACGACGACGAACTGATCGCGTTCGGTGCGCGCTACGTCGACCTCGACACGCTGCTGCGCGGCGCCGACATCGTCAGCCTGCACTGCCCGCTGCTGCCGTCCACGCATCATCTGATCAATGCGCGCACGCTCGCGCAGATGAAGCCGGGCGCGATGCTGATCAACACGGGCCGCGGCGGGCTCGTCGACACGCAGGCGCTGATCGACGCACTCAAGAGCGGCCAGCTCGGTCATCTCGGCCTCGACGTCTACGAAGAGGAAAGCGGCCTGTTCTTTGAGGATCATTCCGACCTGCCACTGCAGGACGACGTGCTCGCGCGGCTGCTGACGTTCCCGAACGTGATCGTCACGTCGCATCAGGCGTTCTTCACGCGCGAAGCGCTGGCGGAAATCGCGCATACGACGCTCGCGAACATCGAAGCGTGGCATGCGGGCACGCCGCAGAACGTCGTGACGCCGAGTCGCTGACGCGCCGGACGCGCCTTCGGCCTTCGCCTTCCGCCCCCCCGCCTTCGGCCTCCCGCCGCAACCGCACACCGCACGCTATCGCACACCTCTGCCGCGCCGGCGTTTTTCGCCGAAGCACCGCGGCGTGCCCGCACTCTGCTATCGTTCGCCGACTTTCCTCTGCTGCCGCTGCCCGTCATGCGTTTCGACGATTCCGCCCTCGACGCCGTTTACCGCGCCATCTTCGAGCGGCGCGACATGCGCCATTTCACGTCGGCCCCGGTCGATCCGGCCGTGCTCGCACGGCTGCTGCGCGCGGCACACCATGCGCCGAGCGTCGGCTTCATGCAGCCGTGGCGCTTCATCCGCATCACGGATCCGGCACGGCGCGAGGCGATCCACGCGCTCGTCGACGCCGAGCGGCGCGCGACCGCCGACGCGCTCGGCGAACGCCACGACGAATTCATGCGACTGAAGGTCGAAGGCGTGCGCGAATGCGGCGAGCTGCTCGTCGTCGCGCTGACCGACGATCGCGAGCGCCATGTGTTCGGGCGCCGCACGCTGCCGGAGATGGACCTCGCGTCCGCCGCGTGCGCGATCCAGAACATGTGGCTCGCGGCGCGCGCCGAAGGGCTCGGGATGGGCTGGGTCTCGCTGTTCGACGTCGACGCGCTGCGCACGCTGCTCGGCATGCCGGCCGGCGCGAAACCGATCGCCGTGCTGTGCCTCGGTCACGTCGACGCGTTCTACGCGAAGCCGATGCTCGAACAGGAGCGCTGGGCCGCGCGGATGCCGATCGAAGCGTGCCTGTTCGAGAACGGCTGGGGCGAGCCGGCGGGGCACGGGCCGGCGGCTGTCGCAGCGGCCGCCCCCGATGGCGGATCGGGCAGCACGGCCGCCTCGGCCGTCAGCGAAGTGCCGACCGCCGCGCAATCCGTCACGTGCACTCCGGCGCCTTCACCGCACGCCGCCGACCCGGAACCCGCCGTCGCGCTTTCCGCTCGCTCGACCGAACGGCCGTCCTAGACGCGCGCCTGCCCCAACCCGCGCGCTATCGCGACCCGCGCCGCCGCGTCCCACAGTGTGGGCGCAGCCCGTCGCACGCCGGCAACATCCGTTCCGGCCCCCAGCATAAGGGTTTTTACTGAAGTAGAATCGCCGCTATCGCCCTGCCGTCCACCCGCTCCCGCGCGTCCTGCGCCGCTCCTGGCCGACGGCCTTTCCCGGAATCCCCGCGATGCCCTTACCTCTGTTCGCCCTCGCCGTTGCCGCGTTTGGAATCGGTACCACCGAATTCGTGATCATGGGACTGCTGCCGAACGTCGCGCGCGACCTCGGCGTGTCGATCCCGGCCGCCGGCATGCTCGTCTCCGGCTACGCGCTCGGTGTGACGATCGGCGCGCCGATCCTCGCGGTCGTCACCGCGAAGATGCCGCGCAAGCGCGCGCTGATGGGACTCATCGGCCTGTTCATCGCGGGCAATCTGTTCTGCGCGATCGCGCCCGGCTATGCGGTGCTGATGGCGGCGCGCGTCGTGACCGCGTTCTGCCACGGCGCGTTCTTCGGCATCGGTTCGGTGGTCGCGAGCAGCCTCGTCGCGCCGAACCGCCGCGCGCAGGCGATCGCGCTGATGTTTACGGGCCTCACGCTCGCGAACGTGCTCGGCGTGCCGCTCGGCACCGCACTCGGCCAGGCATACGGCTGGCGCGCGACGTTCTGGGCCGTGACCGGCATCGGCATCGCCGCGGCCGCCGCGCTCGCCGTCTGTCTGCCGAAACACCTCGCGATGCCCGAAACCAGCATCACGCGCGAATTCGGCGTGCTCAAGCATCCGCAGGTGCTGATGGTGCTCGGCATCAGCGTGCTCGCGTCCGCGAGCCTGTTCAGCGTGTTCACGTACATCACGCCGATCCTCGAGGACGTGACCGGCTTCTCGCCGCACCAGGTCACCTGGGTGCTGCTGCTGTTCGGGCTCGGGCTGACGGTCGGCGGCACACTCGGCGGCCGGCTCGCCGACTGGCGCCGGATGCCCTCGCTGATCGCGACGCTTGCGCTGATCGGCGTCGTGCTCGCGCTGTTCGCGGCGACGATGCATCTGCCGTTCGCCGCGCTCGCGACGATCTTCGTGTGGGGCGTACTCGCGTTCGCGATCGTGCCGCCGCTGCAGATCCTGATCGTCGATCGCGCGAGCGACGCGCCGAACCTCGCGTCGACGCTGAACCAGGGTGCGTTCAACCTCGGCAATGCAACCGGCGCGTGGCTCGGCGGCAGCGCGATCGGCGCCGGCGTGTCGCTCGTGAACCTGCCGTGGGTCGGCGTCGCGATGGCCGTCGCCGCGCTCGCGCTGACGCTGTGGTCCGCGTCGCTCGAACGCCGCCCGGCCGCGGTACCGACCGAATACGTCTGACGCGCGCCGCGCGATCGTTGCGCACGCAACGCAACGCAACGCAACGCAACGCAACGCAACAACGTAGCGACACCGCACGCCGGCCGCGTCATGAACCGTTCAAAGGCTGCGGTGTAGCATCTCGGCCGATGAAAGCCATACTCAATCGCGATTTCGTCGCGCTGATCCTGAGCGTCGCCGTCGTCGGTCTCGGCACCGGCGCCACCCTTCCCCTCACCGCGCTCGCCCTGACCGAAGCCGGCCACGGCACGAACGTCGTCGGCATCTTGACTGCCGCGCAGGCCGGCGGCGGTCTCGCGATCGTCCCGTTCGTCACCGCGCTGGCGCGGCGCATCGGTGCGCGCCGCGCGATCGTCGTGTCGGTCGTCGTGCTCGCCGCGGCGACCGCGTGGATGCAGTTCACGTCGAATCTCGTCGTCTGGGGCGTGCTGCGCGTACTGTGCGGCGCCGCACTGATGCTGCTGTTTACGATCGGCGAGGCGTGGGTCAACCAGCTTGCCGACGATGCGACGCGCGGCCGCGTCGTCGCGATCTACGCGACCAATTTCACGCTGTTCCAGATGGCGGGCCCCGTGCTCGTCAGCCAGATCGCGGGCGCGACCGGCATCCGCTTCGCGCTGTGCGGCGCGCTGTTCCTGCTCGCGCTGCCGACGCTCGCGACGATCCGCCGCGCACCGCTCGCCGGCGACGACGCGCAGCACGCGCAACACGATCGCTGGCTCGCGGTGCTGCCGCGCATGCCGGCGCTGATCATCGGCACGGGTTTCTTCGCGCTGTTCGATACGCTCGCGCTGTCGCTGCTGCCGCTCTACGCGATGGATCACGGCGTCGGCAGCGAAACGGCGGTGCTGCTCGCGTCGATCATGCTGTTCGGCGACACCGCGATGCAGTTCCCGATCGGCTGGCTCGCCGACAAGCTCGGCCGCGAACGCGTGCATCTCGGCGCGGGCGCCATCGTGCTCGCGGGGCTGCCGCTCTTGCCGTTCGTCATCGCGAATCCGCTGCTGTGCTGGCCGCTGCTGTTCGTGCTCGGCGCGGCGGCCGGCAGCATCTATACGTTGTCGCTCGTCGCGTGCGGCGAACGGTTTCGCGGCGCGGCGCTCGTCACCGCGAGCTCGCTCGTCTCCGCATCGTGGAGCGCGGCCAGCTTCGGCGGCCCGCTCGTCGCCGGCGCATTGATGGAGCAGCTCGGCAGCAACGCGCTGGTCGGCGTGCTGGTCGTGTGCGTCGCCGCATTCGTCGCGGCCGCGCTGTGGGAGCGGCGTGCCGCGTTGTCGCGCGCCGTCTGAGGTCCGCGCTCACATCGCACGCGTGGCACGGCCGAAACGACGACGGCCCGCGCGAAGCGGGCCGTCCGGAACCGGCGCGTCATGCGCGATGCGTCACGCTTGCAATGCAGGCAGGATCTTGCCGACGCAAGTGCCGAAGCCGACACGATAGCCGTCGCCCTGGCACCAGCCGGCGAGCGTCAGCTCGTCGCCGTCCTCGATGAACGTGCGCGTGCCGCCGCCGTTCAGTGCAACGGGCTCCTTGCCGTTCCACGTGAGCTCGAGCAGGCTGCCGAACGAATCCTTCGTCGGCCCGCTGATCGTGCCCGAGCCCATCAGGTCGCCGACCCGCGTATTGCAGCCCGACACCGTGTGATGCGCGAGCTGCTGCGCCATCGACCAGTACATGTACTTGAAGTTGGTACGGGAGATCGTCGTCGCTTCGGCCGCGTCCTGCGCGCGCAGCGTCACTTCGAGCGCGATGTCGAACGCGTGCCGGCCCGCATGCTGCAGATACGCGAGCGGCGGCGGCGTCTGCTCGGGCTGCGCGGTGCGGAACGGCTCGAGCGCGTCGAGCGTGACGATCCACGGCGAGATCGTCGTCGCGAACGACTTCGCGTTGAACGGACCGAGCGGCACGTATTCCCATTGCTGGATGTCGCGCGCGCTCCAGTCGTTCAGCAGCACCATGCCGAAGATGTGCGCTTCCGCGTCCTCGCATGCGATCGGCTCGCCGAGCGCATTGCCCTTGCCGACGATGAAGCCCGTCTCGAGCTCGATGTCGAGCTTGCGGCACGCGCCGAACACCGGGCGCTCGAGATCGGGCAGCTTCAGTTGCCCGTTCGGGCGCCGCACCGGCGTCCCGCTGACGACCACCGAGGACGCGCGCCCGTTGTAGCCGATCGGCATCTCCGACCAGTTCGGCAGCAGCGCATTCTTCGGATCGCGGAACATCGAGCCGACATTCGTCGCGTGCTCCTTCGACGAATAGAAATCGGTGTAGCCGGGAATGTCGACGGGCAGATGCAGCGTCGCGTCGCGCTGCGCCACGAGCACCTGCGCGCGCAGCGCCGCATCGTCGCGCAGCCGCGCGTTGTCGCGGGAGAACAGCTCGGACAGCTGCACGCGCACGCTGCGCCACGCATCGCGACCGAGCGTGATGAAGGCGTTCAGCGTCGATGCGGCGAACACGTCCGCGCCGCCCGGCAGCGTCAGCAGGCCCGCGCGCGCGAGCGCCGCGAGATCGACGATCTGGTCGCCGAGCGCGACGCCCGCACGACGCGCGGGCTGCTTCGCATCGCTGAAGATCCCGAACGGCAGGTTCTGGATCGGAAAATCGCAGGCGGGATCGTTCGCGGTCTCGACCCAGCTCTTGCGGGCCGGGTCGAGCGTCGCGCGCCAGTCTTGGGTATCGCTCATCGTTGCTCCGGATTGAAGTGTTTCCTGATGCCTTGCCAGCATTCGAAGTAGTTGGCCTGCAGCTGCGCGGTGTCGAGCGCGTAGCGCGTCGGCCGGATCAGCGTGCGGGTTTCGAACATGAACGCCATCGTGTTGTCGACCTTGTGCGGCTTCGTCGTATCGCTCGCCGACGCCTTCTCGAACGTGTCCGCATCCGGGCCGTGACCCGACATGCAGTTGTGCAGGCTCGCGCCGCCCGGCACGAAGCCTTCGGCCTTCGCGTCGTACGCGCCGTGCACGAGCCCCATGAACTCGCTCGCGACGTTGCGGTGGAACCAGGGCGGACGGAACGTATCCTCGGCCGCGAGCCAGCGCGGCGGGAAGATCACGAAGTCGATCGCATCGACGCCCGGCGTATCGGTTTGCGAATGCAGCACGAGGAAGATCGACGGATCGGGATGGTCGAAGCTGATCGAGCCGATCGTGTTGAACAGGCGCAGGTCGTATTTGTACGGCGCATAGTTGCCGTGCCACGCGACGACGTCGAGCGGCGAATGGCCGATGTCCGCGCGCCAGAGCCGGCCGTTCAGCTTCGCGACGAGCTCGAACGCGCCTTCGCGGTCTTCGTATGCGGCCTGCGGCGTCAGGAAGTCGCGCGGATTCGCGAGCCCGTTCGAGCCGATCGGGCCGAGATCGGGCAGCCGCAGCAGCGCGCCGAAGTTCTCGCAGATATAGCCGCGCGCGTCGCCGTCCGGCAGCGCGACCGTGAAGCGCACGCCGCGCGGAATCACCGCGATCTCGAACGGCTCGACGTCGAGGCGGCCGAATTCGGTCGCGATGAAGAGCCGTCCCTGCTGCGGGACGATCAGCAGTTCGCCGTCCGCGCTGTAGAAGAAGCGGTCCCGCATCGAACGGTTCGCCGCATACAAATGGATCGCGCAGCCGCTCATCGCGGCGGCCGAGCCGTTGCCGGCCATCGTCACGAGCCCTTCGACGAAATCGGTCGGCTCGCTCGGCATCGGCAGCGGATTCCAGCGCAGCTGGTTCGGCGGCGTCGGCGGCACGTCGGCCGAGTCGGCGAAGTCCGACACGAGGCGCTGCGCGCCCGCGAACGGCGCGAACGGCCGGTGCACGGCGGCCGGCCGGATCCGGTACAGCCACGAGCGGCGGTTATGGCCGCGCGGCGCGGTAAACGCGGTGCCCGACAGTTGCTCCGCATACAGGCCGTACGGTGCGCGCTGCGGCGAATTGCGGCCGTGCGGCAGCGCGCCCGGCAGCGCCTCGGTCGCGAACTCGTTCGCGAAACCGCTCAGGTAGCCGGCGGTCGCCGGTTTCGACAAGTCAAGCGTCATCGTTTCATTTCTCCATCAATTCAGGCGGCATGCGGCGCCTGCGCACCGCTTCGCCGCGTCACGCCGGCCAGCCCGAGCACGAACAGCGCCGAGCACAGCACGGGTACCGCGGCCGCATGAAACAGCGCGCCGTTGGTCCAGTTCAGCGCAATCAGTTGTCCGCCGACGAGCGGCCCGAGCACCGAGCCGATCCGGCCGATGCCGAGGCTCCAGCCGATGCCGGTCGAACGCAGCGAGGTCGGGTAATACTGGCCGGCGAGCGCGTTCACGGCCGGCTGTCCGCCGACCACGCAGAAGCCGCCCGCGAACACGACGATCAGCAGCCACGGCAGCGCATGCGCGACCGAGCCGATCAGGGCGACCGACACCGCCGCGCACGCGAAGCACGCGAACAGCACGCGCACGAAACCGTAGCGTTCGATGAACCAGCCGAGCGACAGCGTGCCGATCACGCCGCCCGTCTGCAGCACCGTGCCGACGATCACCGCGGTGCCCGGCGAATAGCCGGCGTCGCGCATCACGGTCGGCAGCCAGTTCGAGAGGAAGTACAGATCGATCAGGTTCATGAAGCTGATCGCCCACAGCAGCAGCGTGACCGGCAGGCGGCCGTCGCGGAACAGTTCGGCGACCGGCGCGCCCGTCGTCGCACGCTCGCGCACGACGAGCCGCGTGCTCGCGTCGATGCCCGCGTGCGGCGCGAAGCCGGCGAGCCAGTCGCGCGCCTGCGCGTCGCGCCCTTTCAGCACGAGAAACTGCAGCGATTCGGGCAGCCGCGCGGCCATCGCGATCGCGAGCACGAGCGGCACCGCGCCGCCGACGAAAAACACGGCGCGCCAGCCGAGCGCCGGAATCAGCGCGGCGCTGATGAAGCCGCCGATCGCCGCGCCGAGCGTGAAGCCGCACGACACGATCATCATCCGCTTCACGCGATGCGCGCTCGGGCTGAACTCGCCGACGAGCGCCATCGCGTTCGGCATGATGCAGCCGAGGCCGAGACCGGTGACGAAGCGCAGCGCCATCAGCACCGGGATCGAGCCAGCGAACGGCGTCGCGAGCATCGTCAACGCGAAGAACAGCGTCGCGCCGATCAGCACCGGCCGGCGGCCGATCCGGTCGGCCAGCACCGACAGCGCGAGCGCGCCGAGCAGCATCCCGAACAGGCTCGCGCTGAACACGGGCCCGAGCGCCTGCTTCGGCACGTGCCATTCGGCGATCACGCTCGGCGCGACGTAGCCCATCGCCTGCGCATCGAAGCCGTCGATCACGAGGCACAGCCCGCACAGCACGAGCAACATCCAGTGAAAGCCCGGACGATGCGTGTCGTCGATCACGCGCTCGACTTCGAGCGTGCGCGCCTCGCCCGCGGCGCTCACGGCGTCACCTCGGCGGCCGGATGCACGGGCGGCGTCACGCCGCGGCGCGCGAGCGCCATCGCTTCGCGCAGCACGTCGAGATCGCCGATGTGGTTCGCGAGCAGCAGGATCAGCTTCGCGTTGACGAGCTGGCTGTCCGCGTCCGACAGGTCGCGATGCATGTCGATCAGCGCTTCGTAGAACGCGTCCGGGTCGGCGAGACGCGCGCGGGTATCGAGTGGGGGCATGACGGTGTCTCCGTATCGTTGTCGTATTCAGCCGGCGCAGATCGCGCGGGCCAGCGCCTCGGCGATCGCCTGGCGGTCGAGCGCGCGCATCCGCGCGCACACATGCTGGTCGGGACGCAGCAGATAGAAGGTGCCCGGCCGCGCGTCGTAGCGCTGCGCAGCGAGCCCGTCGACGTCCTCGACGACGTCGACGCCGGCCACCGGCTGCGCATGGCCGGCCGGCACGACGAGCACCGGCCGCACCGGCAGCGCGAGATCCGCGACCGCCTGCGCGAGCGCCGCGCCGTCGCCCGGCAGGCCGAACAGCACGCCGGCGAAGCCTCCGTGCAGATGCGGCAGCAGCCAGCTCGCGCCGTGCTCGGCGCGCACCGGCGCGTCGGCCGCGGCCGCGCCCGGACGCATCGCGCACGCGAACGTCTCGCCCGCGCGATCGGGCGTGTTCAGCGGCGAACCGTCAAGCACCGCGGGCGTCGACAGCCGCCCGCTGTTCACGATCTTGCGTGCGAACTCGCAGTCGCGCGCGAGCTTCAGCGTCGCATCGCGGAACACGCGCGACACCGCGCTTTTCGGCGTGATGAAGTCGGTCGAGCGCGTCGAGTGGCGGATATTTTCGTCGGCCGCGTATTCGCGCTCGCTCGCATAGGTGTCGAGCAGCCGGTCGGGCGCGCGGCCGTCCAGCACGAGCTTCAGCTTCCACGCGAGGTTGTCCGCGTCCTGCACGCCGCTGTTCGCGCCGCGCGCGCCGAACGGCGACACGCCGTGCGCCGAATCGCCCGCGAACAGCACGCGGCCGTGACGGAACGTGTCCATCCGCTGGCAGCGGAACGTATAGATGCTGACCCATTCGAGCTCGAACTCGACGTCCGGCCCGAGCAGCGCGCGCACGCGCGGAATCACGCGCTCCGGCTGCTTCTCGGCGACCGGATCGGCGTCCCAGCCGAGCTGGAAGTCGATCCGCCAGACGTTGTCCGGCTGACGGTGCAGCAGCACCGACTGGTTGCGATGAAACGGCGGATCGAACCAGAACCAGCGTTCGGTCGGAAAGTCGGCCTTCATCTTCACGTCCGCGATCAGGAAGCGATCCTTGAACGTGCGGCCGCGGCTTTCGAGGCCCATCATCGTGCGCATCGGGCTGCGCGAGCCGTCGGCCGCGATCACGTACTGCGCGCGCAGCGTGTCGACGCCTTCGGGCGTCTCGACCGTCAGCACCGCATGCTCGGCCGCCTGCTCGATGCCGGTCACCTTGTGCTTCCAGCGGATCTCGAGGTTCGGCAACTCGAACGCGCGCTCGGCCAGATACCCTTCGACGTAGTACTGCTGCAGATTGATGAAGGCGGGACGCGCATGCCCTTGTTCCGGCAGCAGGTCGAACGCGTACAGCTGCTCGTCCTGCAGGAACACCTTGCCGACGTGCCAGCTCACGCCCTTGTCGACGAAGCGTTCGCCGCAGCCGAGCCGGTCGAAGATCTCGAGCGTGCGCTTCGCGAAGCAGATCGCACGCGAGCCGGTGGACAGCGTGTCGTCGTCGTCGAGCAGCACGACGGGCACGCCCTGCTGCGCGAGATCGATTGCCGCGGCGAGGCCGACCGGCCCCGCGCCGACGACGATCACGGGCCGGACGGCCGCATCGTCGGCAATCGCGCGCTCCGCGCGCGTGCGGTACGCAAACTTCAGGCTCTGGTAATCGACGTTCATGACCGGCGCGCTCCCACTGCCGCGACGCGCGCACCCGCGCACGCCGTCGTTGCGCCCGTCGCGTACCGGCCTGCCGGCCCGCCCGCGTCCTCCGTCCATTTGCTGTCAACCGCCACGTCTCGCTCCTTGCTTCCTGTTGATCTCGGGCCGGCACCGCCGCGGCGCCCGTAGCCGCCTGCCGTGATCCGCCGCACGTCTTTGGATTTACGAATAGTAAAACCAATTACGAATAGTGAAATCAACGTAAACCCTAGGGATCGGTTCGGGGACGGGATAACGATATGAACGAAACGCCGAGCCGAGCGGCGCGGGCGCTGCTACTATCCAGACATGAGGCGGCCCGTTGGCCGCCGTTTTTCCTTGTCGACGCCGATGATTCCGCCCACCATCCCCGAGCTGGTCGCCCGTGCCGGACAACTGCCCTATCTGCGGGAGCACGTCGCGCTCGCCGACGACGGCACCGCATGCGCGCGCCTGCCGGAGCGCACGCTCGGCAGCACGTACGAGCCGATCTACGACGTGACGATGCCGGGCGCGCCGCAGTCGACGTCGTTCGCCGATGCGATCGAGCGCTACGGCGACGAACTCGGGTTCCAGGCTGTCACGCAGGTGACGGGCGCGCCGCACGATCCGGTCGACTCGGCCGTCGACGACCAGACGCTCGTCGCGCTCGACCGCCTGTCGCGCGCGCTGCACGCGATCAACTTCTTCGGCGCGCAGCGCCACGGGCTGCTGTTCCTGCGCGTGCACGAGCGGCTGCTCAAGAGCGTGAAGTACGATCACGGCAAGCATTTCTCGTCGGTGCTGCAGCGCTTCGGGCTGCCGCCGGAGCGGATCGTGATCGAACTGCCGGCCGTCGCGGTCGCGCACAAGACCTTCCTCGGCTATCTGACGCGCAGCTACCAGCATCACGGCTTCAAGGTCGCGGACAAGCTGCCCGATCCGGGGCGCATCCTCGCGGTCGAATCGGAGATGGCGCGTCCCGACTACATCAAGATGGACGCCGGCATCGCGCTGCGCGACGGGATGGTGAAGGCGCTCGTCGCGTATGCGCAGCGCGTGCGGATTCCGCTGATCTTCGATGGCGTCGTCGACGAAACGCAGTGCGAACTGCTGCGCCAGCACGATGTGCGCTTCATGCAGGGGCCGGTGTTCGCGAAGGTGATGACGGTCTAGCGCCCGTTGCGGCGCGGGCGCGGGTGGCGGCCTGCCGGCCGTTCGCGCGTTGCCGACGGGTTTTCAGGATCGTTTTGCCGCTGCGTTTTGCGCATCGCCGCGCGCGAATCGGGCGCGTCGCGCGGCCGTGTCAGTCGCGGCCGCCGTCCGCGTACTTCGGCAGATCGTCGCCGATCTCGATGCCGGGAAACCGGTCCGCATACCAGACGTGCCAGCGCGGCTGCAGCCGCGACGGATCGTCGAGCGTCGCCGTGTTGATTTCGACCGTCTGCGGCGCGTCGCGGCGCCGGTATTCGAGCTGCGCGCCGCAACGGCCGCAGAAACGCCGCTCGCCCCACGCACTCGACGCATAGACGACCGGCTCGCCCTGCAGATATGTGAACGCGCCGATCGGCACCGACGCGGACGCGACGACCGCCGCGCCGGTCGTTCGTTGACAGAGCCGGCAATGGCAGAAGCCGGCGTCGGTCGGCACGCCGGCGATCCGGTAGCGGATCGCGCCGCATGCGCAGCCGCCGTCGAGCGTGTCGGATGCAGTCATCGTGTTCCTCGTCGTCGAAGTCGGTAGACGGACGAACGATGATGAGCGCTGTCCGCCCGGTCCGCAACCGTGGGCCGGACGCATCCGCAGATTTCGCCGATCCGCCGCCGAACGGCGCCGCCGCGATCTCGCGCGGCCGTTCGTCAGACCGTCTGCCCGAGACGCTGCGCGAGCGCCTTCAGCTTCGGCCCGACCTGCGTGCGGAACACCTCCTCGCCCATCGACGACGCCGGCCCGCTGCAACTGAGAATCAGCCAGCGCCCTTCGCGCGGTTCGCGAAACGGCACGGCCGCCGCATTGACGTCGGCGTGCCACGCGCGGAACGAATAGCAGCAACCGCTTTGCGGAAATTCGGCGACCGCCGCCTGCGCCGCGGCGACCAGCGCATCCGCATCGTCCGCGCCGCCGGCCGCCTTGTGCAGTTCCGCGTACAGCGCGCGCCGCACGTCGTGGGGCTGCACGGCCAGATAGGCGCGGCCCATCGAACTCGTCAGCATCGAGAGCCGCGAACCGGGCGCGAGCCCGAGCGTCAGTGCCGTCTCGCTGCGGATCGTCTCCAGGTAGATCATGTCGAGCCCGTCCCGGCAGCCGAGCGACACGGCCGCGCCGATCTCGCGCGCGAGCGCCTGCATGTGCGGCCGCGCGAGATCGATCGTGCCGGCGCCCGACAGCAGCGCATAGCCGAGCGACAGCACGCCGGCGTCGAGCGCATACTTGCCCAGCGTCTCGTCGTAGCGCAGATAGCCGAGCACCGTCAGCGTGTACGCGAGCCGGTTCACGGTCGCCTTCGGCAAGCCGGTGCGCTGCGCGAAGTCGCGATTGCCGAGCATCGTCTCGCCGGGCCGGAACGCGCGCAGCAAGTCGAGCCCGCGCGCGAGCGCGACGACGAACTTGCGCTCGTCGATGGTGGTGTCGTCGATGGTTGAAAGTGTCATCCGATGCTACACTGGGATCAAATTTGCAAAACATTGTTCCGCACAGCGGAACTCCAGTCAAGTGAGGAGATGACACGATGAGCGCTGCAACTTTTCATTGGGACGATCCGCTGCTGCTCGACCAGCAACTGACCGAGGACGAGCGCATGGTGCGCGACGCCGCGCACGCGTATGCGCAGGACAAGCTCGCGCCGCGCGTGACCGAGGCGTTTCGCCACGAGCGCACCGATGCCGCGATCTTTCGCGAGATGGGGGAAGTCGGCCTGCTCGGCCCGACGATTCCCGAGCAATACGGCGGCCCCGGGCTGAACTACGTCAGCTACGGGCTGATCGCGCGCGAGGTCGAGCGTGTCGATTCGGGCTATCGGTCGATGATGTCCGTGCAATCGTCGCTCGTGATGGTGCCGATCTACGAGTTCGGCTCCGACGCGCAGAAGGAGAAATACCTGCCGAAGCTCGCGACCGGCGAGTGGATCGGCTGCTTCGGGCTGACCGAGCCGAACCATGGCTCGGACCCGGGCAGCATGGTCACGCGCGCGAAGAAGGTGCCGGGCGGGTACTCGCTGTCGGGCGCGAAGATGTGGATCACGAACTCGCCGATCGCCGATGTATTCGTCGTCTGGGCGAAGCTCGACGAGGACGGCAAGGATACGATCCGCGGCTTCATCCTCGAGAAGGGCTGGAAAGGGCTGTCGGCGCCGGCGATCCACGGCAAGGTCGGGCTGCGCGCGTCGATCACGGGCGAGATCGTGCTCGACGAGGTGTTCGTGCCCGAGGAAAACCTGATGCCGAACGTCAGCGGCCTGCGCGGGCCGTTCACCTGCCTGAACTCGGCACGCTACGGAATCGCATGGGGCGCGCTCGGCGCCGCGGAATCGTGCTGGCATACCGCGCGCCAGTACGTGCTCGATCGCAAGCAGTTCGGTCGCCCGCTCGCCGCGAATCAGCTGATCCAGAAAAAGCTCGCCGACATGCAGACCGAAATCACGCTCGGCCTGCAAGGCGTGCTGCGTCTGGGCCGGATGAAGGACGAAGGCACGGCGGCCGTCGAAATCACGTCGATCATGAAACGCAATTCGTGCGGCAAGGCGCTCGACATCGCGCGGCTCGCGCGCGACATGCTCGGCGGCAACGGCATCTCGGACGAATTCGGCGTCGCGCGCCACCTCGTCAACCTCGAAGTGGTCAATACGTATGAAGGCACGCACGACATCCACGCACTGATTCTCGGCCGCGCGCAAACCGGCATCCAGGCATTCTTCTGAGCAATCGGCGCAGCGTGTCCGTATTACACGCGATGGGCGGAAACGACACGGCCCGCCCGGCATGACTGCCGGGCGGGCCGTTTTGCGCATGCCGCCGATACGGCGCGCGACGATGGCTTTACTTGTTCGGCTGCGGCGTCAGACGCAGATACGGACGCACCGCGTTGAAGCCCTTCGGGAAACGCTTCTTCAGTTCTTCCGGATCCTGCAGCGACGGCACGATCACGACGTCGTCGCCGTCCTTCCAGTTGCCGGGCGTCGCGACCTTGTAGTTGTCGGTCAGTTGCAGCGAGTCGATCACGCGCAGCACTTCGTCGAAATTGCGGCCGGTGCTGGCCGGATACGTGATGATCAGCCGCACCTTCTTGTTCGGATCGATCACGAACAGCGAGCGCACCGTCAGCGTCTCGTTCGCGTTCGGATGGATCATGTCGTACAGCTGCGAGACCTTGCGATCCGCGTCGGCGATGATCGGGAAACCGACGACCGTCGACTGCGTTTCGTTGATGTCGTTGATCCAGCCTTTGTGCGATTCGACGCCGTCGACCGACAGCGCGATCACCTTCACGTTGCGTTTCGCGAATTCGTCCTTCAGCTTCGCGGTCAGCCCGAGTTCCGTCGTGCACACCGGCGTGTAGTCGGCCGGATGGGAGAACAGGACACCCCAGCTATCGCCGAGCCACTCGTGAAACTTGATCGGGCCCAGGCTCGATTCCTGCTCGAAATCCGGTGCGATGTCGCCAAGACGCAGACTCATGGTGTTCCCTCCTCGAACGATGCAAGTTGAAACCGCGCGCGGTCGGCGCGGGACAGTCCATCAGCTTACGGGAAGCAATGGGCCATGCGAACGATTATTACGTTTGATATTCATATCTTTTTGTCATTTTTTCGATAGGTCGGACGACGATCGCGGGTGCTGGCGAAACTTTTTCGGTTGCTTGCCGCTCTGTTAGGGATTACGAGTCGTTTACCATTCGGTCTGGCACTGCCGCCGTGCGTCTTCCCGGCTCGCCAGCAAGCAGGCGTTTCGCTACGATGTGAACCTGCAGCATGACAGCACGAAGGGAGTTGCAATGTCGGAAATCAACAAGGAGAAACTGATGTCGGATATCAAAACCGTTCTCGCGGACGCCGAAGACCTGCTCAAGCAAGCCGCGAGCAGCACGGGCGACCGTGCGGCCGAGCTGCGCGAGAAGGCCATGTCTCGCCTGAAGCAGGCCAAGGAAAAGGCAGCCGACGTCCAGGTCGTCGTGGTCGAGAAAGGCAAGAAGGCCGCGCGCGCGACCGACGACTACGTGCATGAGCATCCGTGGACGTCGATCGGTATCGCGGCCGGCGTCGGCGTGCTGATCGGTCTGCTGATCAACCGCAAGTAACGCGCGCCGTTTCGTCTCGCAGGCCGCCCGTCGGCCCGCAAGATGCCGAAGCCGGCCGGCGGTTCGCCGCCGGTCGGCTCGGTCCTAGCCGAAATACTGTTCAGATACGAAGCACCGGCACTGGCTGATGCCGCAAATGGAG
>NZ_JBQYLP010000049.1:0-46332 GCF_052683555.1 Burkholderia sp. BC1 | reverse complement strand
TTGCGTCAGCAGCGAAGCTGCGCCCGTTGGGTATTTCCGCAGCCTGCTAAGGATCGCGATGGGCGCCGGCAGCATCGTGCAGCTCGGCTGCGCGGCGCTCGCGTGGCGCACGTCGGGCGGCGGCCGCGCGCCGGCGCGCGCGTCGCGTGCGATCGGATAAGATACGGCCCGCGTTGCCCCTCATGAACCGACGGAGTGTTTTCAGTGATTCAACCGACCGCAGTCTTCAAGGACAATCTCGCGCAATTGCCGGCCATCGACGGCATCGCACGCATCGATCTCGTCGCCGCGAACGGCGACGTGGTGGCCAGCATCGAGAACCAGCCGGGCAAGCAGGGCTCGCTCGCCGTGTACCACTATCTGAAGCAGACGTTCGGCACGCTCGACGCGAAAGCGGCCGAGCACGGCCTCGCGGTGTTCGCCGAACATACGGCCGACGCGCGCAATCGCCCGGGCGCGCATCCGAACGTCGATCGGCTGCTCGCGATCGTCGCGGGCGGCGAAGCGCTGCGCATCGACGTCGTCGCGAAGGGCTGAGCGTCGCGGCACCGCGGCGGCCGGCACGCAGGAACGCGGTGCGTGCCGTGCGCGGCGGCGGGCCACTTGCGCCTCGCACGCGTCACGCGCCGCTCGCCGCTCGCCGCGCACTGCTCGCCGCGCGCCACCATCCCGATCAGCGATTCGCACCGAGCGCCACCCGCAGGCGCTCCATCAGCCGCGTGTAGTGCCGCAGCACGTCGGCCTTGTCTTCGACGTTGTCCGTCGCGAAACGCTCGGACCATCCGGGCTTCCAGTCGTACGTGCCGTGCACGCTGCGATCGCCGTCCGGCCCGTGGATCAGCGAACGGATGCGCGCATCGCGGCCTGCGCCCGTATGCATCTCGAACAGCGCGTGGATGTACGCGTGATACGCGTCGTACACGTCGTCGTCGAACAGATAGCGATACAGATGGAACGTGCGGTCGAGCTCGCGCTTCGCGCGGATCACGTCGTCGGGCGAGATGTCCTTCCAGTAGCCGATCCAGGTGTAGAAGCACAGCAGCGCGTTCAGTTGCGGCGCGACCACGTCGTACAGCGCAAGCCGCTTCTCGATCAGCTTCTGGTTGGTCCACTGCACGAGCTCGAGCCGCTTCAGCCGCCGCGCGACCAGCCAGCCGAGGCCGGCCACCGACAGCGGCGTCAGCACGCCGAGCACCAGCTTCACGATTTCCAGCGAATTCCACGGACTGTTCACGGGCTGCATGTTTCGCTCGACAGGAAAAGGCAGGGGCGTTTCGCTACCGCGCGGCGCCTGCGCGGCATCGCCGCGGCGGCGTCGCGTTGCATCAGTGTATCGGGCGTTCGGCGCACTTTCCGTGAACGCACCGCGCGCCGCTACGTCGGCAGCGCCGAGGTCAGCTTGATCTTCTGCATCGGAATGTCGGTCTTCACGCTGAGCACGCCCGGAATGCGCGTCAGATATTCCATCTGAAAGCGGCGGTAGTCGTCGATGTCGGCCGCGACGACGCGCAGCAGGAAGTCGCAGTCGCCCGCCATCAGATGACATTCGACGACTTCCGGCATCTGCTGGACCGCCTCGGCGAAGCGGTTCACCGTCTCCGCGTCCTGCCCCTTCAGCCACACGCGCGTGAAGATCGTCAGCCCCTTGCCGACCTTCGCCGGGTTCAGCACGGCCACGTATTTTTCGATCACGCCCGCTTCCTCGAGCAGCCGCACGCGCCGCAGGCACGGCGACGGCGACAGCCCGACCTCCTGCGCGAGTTGCACGTTCTGCATGCGGCCGTCGCGCTGCAGCGCGGTCAGGATCCGCCGGTCGATTGCGTCAAGCTTCATTGGCACCCGATTCCAAAAAATTTGCGTATTGCACGTTCGATGCCAAATTCTGCGAAAAACATGGCGACAACGCAACCCGATTCGAGTCAAAAAAGCAGACAATCCCTCCCCCGAAGGAGGAGTAATGAGCAGTAGCGTTTCAACGTCGTCCGGGCTGCGCGAGCGGCCCGCCCATGTCGCCGAGATGGGCCGCGGCTTGCGCGCGGCGCTGCCCGTCATGCTGGGTTTCGTGCCGTTCGCGCTCGTGCTGGGCGCGCAGGCCGCGCAAAAAGGGCTGAGCCTGTTCGAGGTGCCGATGATGACGGGCCTGAACTTCGGCGGCGGCTCGGAATTCGCGGCGATCCATCTGTGGACGTCGCCGCCGCACATCGCGCTGATCGTCGCGATGTCGTTTCTCGTGAATTCGCGTCACATCCTGATGGGCGCCGCGTTCGCGCCGTATATCCGGCGCCTGCCGCGCCGCCGCGCGTTCGCCGCGCTGTTCTTCATGTGCGACGAGAGCTGGGCGATGTCGCTTGCCGATACGCGCTCGCGCGCCGACACGCACATCAGCGTCCCGTATTACGCGGGGATCTGCGCCGGGCTCTACCTGACGTGGATCTCGATGACGACGCTCGGCGCCGCCGTCGGGCCGACGATCGGCAACGTCGAACAGTACGGCTTCGACATGGCGTTCACGGCCGTGTTTCTCGTGCTGCTGCGCGGGATGTGGAAGGGCCTGCGCGCGAGCCGGCCGTGGTTCGTGAGCCTCGTCGTCGCGGCGGCCACGCATCTGGCCGTGCCGGGCGCCTGGTACGTCGCGGCGGGCGCGTGCGCGGGGCTGATCGCCGCGCTGTGGTGGGAGCCGCGCGATGCCTGATTTCAGCACCGTCGCGACGATCGTGCTGATGGCGTCGACGACTTACCTGTCGCGCATCCTCGGCTACGTGATGCTGCGCAACCGCCCGCTGAGCCGGCGGATGGCAGCCGTCATGGAGAACGTGCCGGGCTGCGTGCTGATCTCCGTGATCGCGCCCGCGTTCGTGTCGACGCGTCCGGCCGACCTGCTCGCGCTCGGCATCACGATCGTCGCGGCCACGCGCCTGTCGATCCTGCCGACCGTCGCGATCGGCGTCGTGGCGGCCGGCGTGCTGCGGCACCTGCTCGGCTAGCGCACGCAGGCCCGCCGCGGCCGGTCATCGGTCCAGCGGTCCAGCGGTCCATCCGACGACGGGCGCGCAAGCGCCCGTTTTCACATCGGCGGCATCGCGCCGCATGCGCGCCGAGACGTGCGTGCCTCGGCGCGCAACGAAGCGCTGCGCGCTGCCGCACGCCGGACCTGCGCGCGCTGCGTCATACTCTTCGGCAATCCGTCGCTTCGCCGCACACGCGGCGCGCGGCCCCGGCCGGCCGCCCGCGCACGCGGCGACGATGTCCGCAGCCCCATCTCCACGAGGAACGTTCCGATGCAAGAAACCCGCCCGCTGTTCGATCGCGTCCTGCTCACCAACGACGACGGATTCGACGCCCCCGGTCTCGCCGTGCTCGAACGCGTCGCCGCGCAGCTCGCGCGCGAAGTGTGGATCGTCGCGCCGGCCGAGGACCAGAGCGGCACGTCGCACTCGCTGAGCCTGCACGAGCCGCTGCGCGTGCATCGCAAGGACGACCGCCGCTTCGCGGTGCGCGGCACGCCCGGCGACTGCGTCGCGATCGCGGTCAGCCATCTGATGAAGGACGCGCGGCCCGACGCCGTGCTGTCGGGCGTCAATCGCGGCGCCAATCTCGGCACCGAGACCGTGTTCTCGGGTACGGTCGGCGCCGCGATGACGAGCATGCTGCTCGGCGTGCCGGCCATCGCGCTGAGCCAGGCCTTCACCGATCGGCACGCGGTGCCGTGGGACACCGCGCTTGCGCATGCGCCCGACGTCGTCCGCCGGCTCGTCGCGGCCGGCTGGGACAGCGACGTGTGCCTGAACGTGAACTTCCCCGCGCGACCGGCGCAGGACGTGCGCGGCCTGAAGGCGACGAATCAGGGCGCCGGCACGCTGCAGGGCGTCGAAATCGTGTCCGGGCGCGATCCGCGCGACATCGAGTATCACTGGCTGAAACTCGCGCGCGCGCCGCGCGACGACGACGCCGATTCGGAAACGGTCGCGCTCGGCGAAGGCTTCATTTCCGTCACGCCGCTGAAGTTCGAACGCACACATGATCACGCGCTCGCGCGGCTGCGCTCGAGCATCGGCTGAGTCGCCGGTCGGGCGAGGGCGAGGGCTCATCGACCGGAGCGAGACACAGCCGCCGATCCTGGCCGCAGCAGACAGCGCTACGCCCCCGATTAGCGGACCGGCAGCCGGCGGCGCCCCGCTACGTCAGATTCAATCCGCCGTCGAGCATGACGATCTCGCCCGTCACGTAGTCGGACGCGACGAGCATCGCGACCGTCTGCGCGACGTCGTCCGGCGTCGCCGCGCGGCGCATCGGCGCACGCTCGCGCCAGAGCTGCTGCGCGTCGGTCCAGTCGGCCGTCAGCGGCGTATCGACGAGGCCCGGCGCGACCGCATTGACGCGGATGGCCGGCGCCAGCGTGCGCGCGAGCAGGCGCGTCGTGTGATTGAGCGCCGCTTTCGCGGCCGCATACGGAATCGACGCGCCCTTCGGCCGCACGCCCGCGTGCGAACTGACGTTCACGACGCAGCCGGCACGGCCGTGCGACGCCGCTTCGAGCAGCGCGGGCTGCGCTTCGGCGACGAGCCGAAACGGCGCGATCGCGTTGATCTCGTACAGCTCGCGCCATACCTCGGGCGTCGCGGCCGCCAGATCGTCGTGCGCGATCGTGCGGCTGATGCCCGCGTTGTTGACGAGCACGTCGAGGCGGCCGTGCACCGCGAGCGCATCGCGGATCAGCCGCACGCGTTCGGCATCGTCGGTGAGATCGGCCTGCACGTATGCCGCGCCGAGTTCGGTCGCCATCGCGCGGCCCGTCTCGACGGACCGCAGCGAATGCAGGACCACCGCGTAACCGTCCGCGGCGAGGCGCCGCGCAATCGCCGCGCCGATCCCCGACGTCGATCCGGTGACGAGCGCAACCGGCCGATGCACGCGCGACGCGCGCGGCTCGACGGAGGTTTCGACTTCGGCGTCGGCCTCGGCTTCGAGTTCGGTGTCGGGGATCGGGGCGTGCGTCGGCGGGTGGGGCGTGTCCATGGCGGAACCCTGCGGATGGCGATTCCGCATCATAAGCGCGACGCGCACCGCCGCGCGACTCCTGGGTGCGATCGCGGCAGCGCGCGCGTCGCACATCGTGCGGCCGGCGCCATCGCGCGAGCGCGTTACGGCTGTGTCGGCAAGTCGACGAAGTCTTCGAGCGGCCCGGCGACATACAGGCGCTTGCCGACCCGCGGGTATTCGCAGACGTCATGCTCGAGCCGCTGCCCGACGACGATCAGTTCGAGCGGCGTATCGCCGGTGTTCTGCAGCGTATGCGCTTCGCCGCCGCGCGCGAAGCCGAGAAAATCGCCGGGGCCGACCGCTTCGCGGCGCTCGCCGATCGTCACGGTGCCGTTACCGGACAGCACGTAGACGCACTCTTCCTCGTACAGATGCCGGTGATATTCGGCCGACTCGTGGCCCGGCATCAACGTGATCAGATGAAAGCCGAGCTGCGTGATGCCGGTCAGATCGCCGAGCGGCTTGCGCAGCCGCACGGCATTGGGATTGAGCGGATGAACCGCGCGTGTCGGTTCCATCTTCGCGATGTCGGCAGCCTTCAGCAGCTCCCGCGGGGGTGTCGTCGACATGGGGATCTCGCAAGCGTCGGGAATGCAGCGGTTGAACGGACGGGCCGGCATGGCGCCGGCCGCCGACGATTGTCCGCCATTTTTTGGCGCGCGTCGCGATTTCGCGCGTGTCGCGACACCGCCTTCACGGCCGCCGCCGCCGGCATGCGGCCGCGTCCTAGCGCGCGCAGTCGACAAGCAGGTTCGCGAGCACCGACGCGCCTTGCGCGAGATGGACGGGATCTGCGTCCTCGGCCTCGTTGTGGCTGAGGCCGGCCTTGCACGGGACGAAGACCATCGCGCTCGGCGCGACGTACGACAGGTTCACCGCATCGTGCCCGGCGCCGCTGAACATCTCGAGATACGGATAGCCGGCCGCGATCGTTGCCTGCCGCACGCGTTCGATGCATGCCGCGTCGAACGCGATCGGGTCGTACTCGGCGATGAGTTGCACATCCACGTGCGTGCCGCGCAGCGCGGTGCGCTGCGTGCAGATCGCGCCGATGTCGGCGACGAGCCGCTGCAGCGCCGCGCGCGACGGATGACGCACGTCGACGCTGAAGCGCACCTGCCCCGGTATCGTGCTCGGCGAATTCGGCTGGCACGCGAGATGGCCGACCGTCACGCGCGCATCGGCATCGAAGCCGTGCCCGTGCTCGACGATCGCGGCGATCATCGCGGCCGCGACGCCCATCGCGTCCCTGCGCACGCTCATCGGCGTCGTGCCGGCATGCGACTCGAAGCCGGTCACCGTGACGTCGAGTTCGACGATGCCCTGCACGCCGGTCACGACGCCGATCGGCACGCCTGCATTCTCGAGCACGGGCCCCTGCTCGATATGCGCTTCGAAGTACGCCTTCGGCATCTGCCGCTCGCGCGCAGGGCCCGCGAAGCCCGTGCGTTCGAGCTCGTCGCCGAGCCGCACGCCGGTGTGCATGCAGGGCCGCGCGAGCGCGTCGTCGAGGTCGAGCTTGCCCGCATAGACGGCCGAACCCATCATGCCGGGCGTGAAGCGCGAACCCTCTTCGTTCGTCCATGCGACGACGTCGATCGGATGCCGCGTCGCGATGCCGTGCTCGTTCAGCGTGCGGATCGCCTCGAGGCCCGCGAGCACGCCATAGACGCCGTCGAAGCGGCCGCCGAGCGGCTGCGTGTCGAGGTGGCTGCCGCACATCACGGCCGGCGCGTCGGGCTCCGTGCCGGGCCGCCGCGCGAACAGGTTGCCGATTGGATCGATGCGGATCTCGCAGCCGGCTGCCTCGCACCACGCGATGAAGCGGCGCCGGCCGCGCACCTCGTCGTCGCTCAGCGCGAGCCGGCAGCTGCCGCCGCGCGCGGTTGCGCCGATCGTTGCCATCTCCATCAGCGAATCCCACAGTCGTTGCTGGTTGACGCGCACCATCGCCAGTCGCTCCTGAAAAGCCCCGAGCATATACACTCGATCCGATAAGGAAAATCCAAGAGTTTCTTGCGCACGATAACTTCTTCTTGTCACCCCGATGAAGCTCAAGCAGCTCAATGCATTCCTCGCCGTCGCCGAGCACCGCACGATCCGCGGCGCCGCCCGCGCGCTCGGCGTCACGCAGCCGGCCGTCAGCGGCATCGTGCGCGAGCTCGAAGGCGAGCTCGGCGTGCCGCTCGTGATGCGCAGCGTCAAGGGCGTCGCCTTGACCGATTACGGCAGCGCGTTCGCGATTCGCGCGCGGCGCATCGTCGAGGAGATCCAGCGCACGCGTGACGAAATCGAGCAGTTGCGGCTCGGCACGACCGGCTCGGTGTCGATCGCGGTCAGCCCGACCGTCGCGCTGACGATCCTGCCGCACGCCTTCGATGCGTTCACGCGCGCGCTGCCCGGCGCGACGGTCAATATCGACGACGCGCTGACTGCGACCGATCTCGCGCGACTGCGCGACGGTTCGCTCGATTTCATCGTCACGCATCAGCTGTCGGACGCGCTGCCGGACGCCGACGAATTCGCGAGCATTCCGCTGTTCCGCACCGCGTTCGTCGTGGTCGCCCGCAGCCGGCATCGGCTGGCCCGCGCGCGGTCGCTGCGCGAGCTCGGCGACGCGCGCTGGTGCGTGCCGCGCTACGGGGACGGCGGCGACGATCTGATCCGGTCGATCTTCGTTCCGCGCGGGATCGAGATGCCGAAGCGGATCGTGCACTGCCCGTCGTTCGCGGCGACGCTCGGGCTCGTGTCGCGGACGGATGCGCTCGGCGTCTTCGCGCGGCCGCTCGCCGACGTCGAGCGAGGCTCGCGCCGGCTCGTCGTGCTCGATCTCGCCGAGCCGCTGCCGACGCTGACGGTCGCGATCGTGATGCGGCGGCACGCGCTGCTGACGCCGGCCGCGCTGCGCTTGATCGACTGTTTGAAGGCGGCCGCGGCCGAGGTGTCGGGTGGCGAGGGCGGCGGCGACGGCGTGTGATCTGCGTGGGCGGAGGGAGGTGGGCACGGGCGACGGCGAGCGCGCACGGGCCACGCGGCGCACGGCGCACATGAGGCACGGAGCGCGGAGGCACACACGGGCATGCGGCCCCACGGCCGCGCGACGCGGGCTGCCCACGCGACGAGACGACGATCGATGCGGTCGCAGCCGACGCTTCAATACGGCGGGCCGCTGGCGGCATGCCGGGGCACCTCGCGAGACCGGGCGGCGCGCCGAGCCGCATGGAGCTCGGCGGCGGCTGCACGCCGCCATGCAAACGGCTTTGGAGCGCATGGGCCGCAGCGAGCAGACGCCACACGCAGGCGACAAGCGTACGCCATCACCAGCGCGCCCGCACCGCGATGAACACATACCCAATCCAGCGCCAAACTTCCCCGTCTTTTCGACGAATTGAATCGAATCGCGGCGTGTTAGGTTCAGTTCCGGCTACCCAGCCTGTTCAAACAATCCCAATCACAAGACCAAAAGACCCAATGATGAAATCCCTCTTCCGTCATGCCGCGCTGGCATGCGTAACGATCGGCTTCCTGTCGGGCTGCGCAAGCAGCGTGACGCGCGACGCGAGCACCTCGGCCGGGGCGCCCGTCACCGCGTCGACGACGCACTTCGGTACGAAACCCGTGATCGTGAACGTCACGCTCGACGACACCGCGCGGGAAGAACTGAAAGACAACCTGAAGTTCGACGCGAAAAAGCTGCAGGAGAAGCTCGAAACCGCCCTGGACGCGCGCAAGCTGCTCGCGAAAGCCGATTCGCCCGATGCGATGCACCTGAACGTCGAAGTCACCGGCATTCGCGTGCGGTCGAGCTTTTCCGCGGTCATGTTCGGCTTCATGGCCGGCAACGATCATGTGAACGGCACCGTGACGCTCGCCGATGCCGACAATCGTCCGGTCGACCGCTTCAAGGTGTCGGCATCGTATGCGCTCGGCGGCATCGCCGGCATCGACAGCATGCGCATGGACTGGCTGTACGAGAAGTTCACCGAGCAGACGCTCGCGACGCTCGATCCGGCCACCGCTGCACAGCAGGCCGCCGCTGCAACGGGCAAGTCGAAGCTGTAATACCGAACGTCCGGCGGATCGCGCCATCGCGGCCCGCCGGGCGCCTCCGAGGCTGCCGGTTCGTCGCTCGACGCACTTGGCCGAGTTCGCGGCGCGCGATGCGCTTCTCCGAGGCAACAGCCTGAAGGGCAGCAGCCGATCCGCGCGATCGTGCCGAACGACGGCACGAAGCGGAAAGCCCGCCACCCGCAACGGTTCGCCGGTCCTCGGCCGCACACGACCGATCGTCTCCGCCCGCTCGTGCGGCACCGTTCCCCGCTACCGCCCCCGGCATCCGCTAGAATTGCGGGCACGTGCGACGCCGTCGCCACCCGATCCACCCTCTGCATCGACGCGGTCCGCGCGACCGCCGGTGCGGCCCGCGCCCGAGCCGCGCGAGCGCCGCGCTTCGCTGCCACGCCCGCCCGGGCGCCCTCAACCGAATTCAGCTGGAGAAAGACCGTGTTTACCTGCCGAAACCAGAGCTGCGGCACGCAGTGGGAGACGTCCGACGTCGTGATCAAGGACGAAGGCCAGGGCCTGCTGTTCCGCTGCCCGCTGTGCGGCGCCCGCAACTATGTCGAACGCTTCGAAGACGACGAAGGCAATGTCGTCTACGAGCAAATGGAAGGCCGCCCCTACCTCGGAGACCTGTCTTGACGCAACCGACCGCCACGCCGTTCAGCACGCTGCCGCTGACGCCCGCCATGCTGGCCAATCTCGAGCAGCTCGGCTATGTCGACATGACGCCGATCCAGGCCGCGAGCCTGCCGATCGCGCTGGCCGGCCACGACCTGATCGCGCAGGCGAAAACGGGTAGCGGCAAGACCGCCGCGTTCTCGCTCGCGCTGCTGTCGCGCCTCGACGCCCGCCGTTTCGACGTGCAGGCGATGATCCTGTGCCCGACGCGCGAACTCGCGGACCAAGTCGCGCAGGAAGTGCGCCGCCTCGCGCGCGCCGAGGAAAACGTGAAGGTGCTGACGCTCTGCGGCGGCACGCCGATGCGTCCGCAGGCGCAAAGCCTCGAGCACGGCGCGCATATCGTCGTCGGCACGCCGGGCCGCATCATGGATCACCTCGATCGCGGCAATCTGCAGCTCGATGCGCTGAATACGCTCGTGCTCGACGAAGCGGACCGCATGCTCGACATGGGCTTCTTCGACGACATCGCCAAGGTCGCGCGCCAATGTCCGCCGACGCGGCAGACGCTGCTGTTCTCGGCGACCTACCCGGACGGCATCGCGAAACTGAGCCAGCAGTTCCTGCGCAGCCCGAAGGAAGTGAAGCTCGAAGAGCGCCACGACGACAGCAAGATCCGTCAGCGCTTTTACGAAGTGACCGAAACCGAGCGGCTGCATGCCGTGGGCATGTTGCTGAACCATTACCGGCCGGTCAGCACGATCGCGTTCTGCAACACCAAGCAGCAATGCCGCGACCTGATCGACGTGCTGCACGCGCAGGGCTTCCACGCGCTGGCACTGCACGGCGAGCTCGAACAGCGCGAACGCGACCAGGTGCTGATCCAGTTCGCGAACCGCAGCTGCTCGGTGCTCGTCGCAACCGACGTCGCCGCGCGCGGGCTCGACATCGCCCAGCTCGAAGCGGTGATCAACGTCGACGTGACGCCCGACCCGGAAGTGCACGTGCACCGGATCGGCCGCACGGGCCGCGCCGATCAGGCAGGCTGGGCGCTGAGCCTCGCGAGCATGGACGAGATGGGCCGCGTCGGCGCGATCGAACAGGCGCAGAAGCGCGACGTCGAATGGCGGCCGCTGTCCGAACTGACGCCCGCAAGCGACGCGCCGCTGCTGCCGCCGATGGAGACGTTGCAGATTCTCGGCGGGCGCAAGGACAAGATCCGTCCCGGCGACGTGCTCGGCGCGCTGACCGGCGATGCGGGATTCGACGGCAAGCAGATCGGCAAGATCAACGTGACCGAGTTCTCGACCTACGTCGCAGTCGAGCGCGGTATCGCCCATGACGCGCTGCGCAAGCTCAATGCGGGCAAGATCAAGGGCAAGCGCGTCAAGGTCCGGCTGATGGACGAATGACGCCGACGCGCACCGCGCGAGCGCCCGCCGCGGCGCTTACGCGGTGCGCTCGCCGAGCATCGCCAGATACCGCTCCACCGCTCCCCATTCCCCGCCGATCCGGCTCAGCACGACGAGCTCCGACCGCGGGCCGCCCTTCCCGAGTTTCCGATAGACGACGTTCGGCGCCGCGATCCGGCTCAGCGGCGCCGGCGCGAGCGCCACGCCGAGCCCCGCGCCCGTCAATGCGAGCACCGACAGCGTGCTGCTCACCTTGTGCGCGACGCGCGGCGCGCGGCCGAGCACCTGCCGCAGAATCGCGAGCTGCCCTTCGTCGTCGCCGTCGGCCGCATAGAGAATGAACGGCTCGTCCATCAGCGCCGCGATCGGCACCGTGCGCCGCTTCGCGAGCGGATGCCGGTCGCTCATCACGACCTGCCACGCCCAGTTGCCGACCGTTCGCACCGACAGCTTCGGATCGAAGGCCGTGCCGAACGCCGGGCAATAGCCGATGTCGAGTCGCCCCGCGAGGATTGCATCCTGCTGCGCGGCGGGCGCCATTTCGTGCAGTTCGAGCGCCACGTCGGGCCAGGCCGCATGAAACGCGGTCAGGTCGTCGGACAGCCGGCCCGTCGCGACCGCGTTGCCGACGAAGCCGATCCGCACCACGCCCGTCTCGCCGCGCGCGGCACGCTGGATCAGCGTCTTCGCGCGCTCGGCCTGCTCGAGCGTGCGCCGCGCCTCGGTCACCAGCATCCGGCCGGCATCCGTCAGCATCACCTTGCGCGTGCTGCGCACGAACAGCGCCGTGCCGAGCTCGTCCTCGAGCGCGCGGATCTGCACGCTGAGCGCGGGCTGCACGATATGCAGCCGCTCCGCCGCGCGCCCGAAATGCCCCTCCTCGGCCACCGCGAGGAAGTAGCGCAGATGTCGAAGATCCATACGTTCGATTGATCACGCAAAACAATCAATCTCGAAATTTAATCTATTGGATCGAAAAATCAACGGCGCGCATGCTGTCGATCGAACGCTGCGACGCAGCCCGTATTCACAGGAGCGCATCATGACCGACCATCACCGTATCGATGTTCACCAGCATGTCGTGCCGCCGTTCTGGGCCGACGCACTGCCGGCGCACGGCGGCGATCCATCGGGCTGGCGCAGCCCGGCGTGGAGCCCGGAAAGCGCGCTCGCCTTCATGGATTCGCTGGAGATCGAGACCGGCGTGCTGTCGCTGACGGCACCGGGCGTGCAGGGCTGGAACGGCAGCGCCAGGCGCGACATGGCGCGCCGCATCAACGAATACGTGGCCGGCCTCGTCGCGCAATGGCCCGCCCGCTTCGGCAACTTCGCGACGCTGCCGCTGCCCGACGTCGACGGCACGCTGGCCGAGATCGGGCACGCGTTCGACGCGCTGAACGCCGACGGCGTCGTGCTGCTCAGCAACTACGGCGGCACGTATCTCGGCGATGCGGCGTTCGAACCCGTGTGGGCCGCGCTCGACCGCCGCAGCGCAGTCGTGTTCATCCACCCGGCCAAGCCCGCGATCGACATGCTGCCGGGCATCCCGGGACCGTTGCTCGACTACCCGTTCGACACGACCCGCACGGCGCTGCAACTGGTGCTCAACGGCGTGATCGCGCGCTACCCGAACGTGCGCATCATCCTGTCGCACGCCGGCGGCTTCCTGCCGTATGCCGCCTATCGCTTCGCCGAACTCGCGCCGGGCGTGCGCCACGACGTGCCGGACCGCGACGGGGTGCTCGACCTGCTGCGCCGCTTCTATTTCGATACCGCGCTGTCGGCGCCGTCCGCGCTGCCCAGCCTCGTCGCGTTCGCGCAGCCCGATCGCGTGCTGTACGGCAGCGACTTCCCGTACGCGCCGGCGTCCGTCGGCACGTCGTTCACCGCTGCGCTGGACGCGTATCCCGCGCCGGACGCCGACCGGCACGCCGCGATCCATCGCACGAACGCGCTGCCGCTGTTCCCGCGTCTCGCCGCGCTCGCGCGCTGACGCAACAACACAACAACGCGGCAACGCGGCAACGCGCAACGTGACGCCCGCCGCCACGGCGGCGTCACGCATGCCGGGCCAGCCGCCCCGCGCCGTCAGAACGGGATCACGGCCTTCGCCCACACCGCCTCGCCCGCCGGCCGGTTGCGCACGAAGAACTCCTTCACGACGCGCGCCTCCACGCTGATCTTGCTGAACTGATAGCGAATCCCCGGCCCGATCGCGAATGTCTGCCCGCGAAAGCCGTCGCCGGCGACCGGCTGCCCGTTCTGCATGTCGTCCGTCGTCTGCTTGACGAAATAGCCCGACAGCCCGACACGCACCTTCGGCGTCACCGCATAGCTCGCCGAATAGTCGACATGGAACAGGTTTCCCGAGTGGTAGTGCGTGTCCTTGTTCGGCGAGTTGAAGCTGTAGGTGATCTTCGCGGACACTTCGACCTTGTCGTTCGGCAGCCACGTCACGCCGAACACCGGCCGCGCGGTGTAGTAGTTTTTGCCGGTGTTCAGCGCCGCGTGCATGTCGTACTGGCCGGTCGGAAACACGAATTCGATCGCGGCCACCGTGCGCAGCGCGCCCGCGCCCCATGCGATCAGCGCCGGGCTCACGATCAGATCGCCGAGGTTGGTGCGGTCGAACGATGCGCCGCCGGCATCCAGCGCCAGATGCTCCATCGGCAGCATGGCATAGGCGCCGTAGCGCCCGCCTAGCACCGACAGGTTCGACATCCAGACCACGCGCGGAATCAGCACGTCCGCATCGAGCTTGAAGCCCGGCACTGAGCCGTTGCCGTGCGAATCGTTGAAGCGCGACGCATGGTAGTGCGTGTAGTACAGCAACCCGTACAGTCCGGCCGGCGGCAGCGCGCCCGCAAAGAACGCCTCGGCGCCCTCGCCGATCGTATCGCCGCCGCCCTCCGTCGCCGATGCACCGGTGCTCAACGCGATGCCCGCGCACGCGGCGAGCGAGACCACTCCGAATGCAGCCTTTCGTTTCATCGATGTCTCCAATATTGGTAGTACTGAGTGACTTTCTTATGTCGATTCAGATGCAAACCCGCCGCGTTACCGCCGCGCATCGTCGTATCCGACATATGACGGCAACGCGTCCTGCACAGATGCACTACTCGTTGAAATGGTCGATGACGAGCCGGTTGAAACGCGCCGCGTGTTCGATCTGCGTCCAGTGCCCGCACCGCCCGAACACATGCAGCTGCGCGTTCGGCAGCAGCTCGAGCAGCCTCTGCGAGCTCGCGAGCGGAATCACACGATCCTCGCGCCCGTGCACGATCAGCGTGTCGTGCGGCAGCGCACGCAGCTGCGCTTCGTCGCTCGCGAGCGCATCGACCCAGCGCTGGCGCGGCGCCGGAAACATGTTCGCGAACGCCTCCTGGTAGCCGGGCCGCACGCTCGCTTCGTAGCGCAGCTTCGCAAGCTCGTCGTTCACGAGCGTGCGGTCGAACGCGAACACGTCGAGCAGCGCGCGCATGTTCGCGATCGACGGCGTATAGCCCCACACGGCGTCGAGCCCTTCGGTCAGCGTAAAGCGCGTGCCGGCCGCGCCCATCAACACGAGCCGGCCGACGCGCGCCGGCGCACGAATCGCGAGTGCGAGCGCCAGCGCACCGCCGAACGAATTGCCGATCACGTGCGCGCGCTCGACGCCGAGCGCGTCGAGCAGGCCGAGCGCGTGGTCGACCCAGTTGTCCATCGAATACCGGTAGCCGGCCGGACGCTCGGTCTCGCCGAATCCCGCCATGTCCGGCGCGATCACGCGAAACTGCCGCGCGAGCGCCGGCATCGTGAGCCGCCAGTTCGCGTAAGCCGTCACGCCCGGCCCCGAGCCGTGAATCAGCAGCACGGGCGGGCCGTCGCCGAGGTCGTGATAGTTCGTGTCGATGCCGCCGGCAACGATCCGGCGGCCGATTTCAGGGTTGGTTGACATGACGCTCCCCAGTCGTTTGTCGCGCGGCGCGCCTCAGCGCCCGCGCCGCTTCGCGCTTTGCCCGCCGATCCCGAAATGCCCTTTCGGCATCTCGGTGATGATCACGCGCACCGATTCGACCGGTGCATCGAGCGAGCGATGAATGGCCTCGGTGACCTCGGCGATCAGGCGTTCCTTCCTGTCGTCGTCGCGGCCTTCGAGGATGTACAGATGAGCTATCGGCACGATGCCCTCCCGTTTCGTCGTGCTGGGTTCAGATGAAGCGCAGGCCGACCGAGCCGATGTCCTGCACGCGCAGCGTCACGCTGTCGCCGGCCTCGACCGCCACCGCCTCGGTAATGCCGCCCGACAGGATCAGGCTGCCGGCCGGAATCGACTCGCCGCGCGCGCCGAGATGGTTCGCGAGCATCGCGATCGCGGCGGCCGGATGCCCGAGCACCGCCGCGCCGGCGCCGAACGCGACGGGCAGGCCGTTCTTCTCGAGCACGATGCCGAGCGTGCGCAGGTCGACGCCGTCCACCGCAAGCGGGCGGCCGCCCGCGACGAAGCGCGCAGCCGACGTGTTGTCGGCCACCACGCTCTTCAGATCGAACTTGAAGTCGCGGTAGCGGCTGTCGATCACCTCGATGCCGGCGACGACGAAGTCGGTCGCGGCCAGCACCGCGCCGATATGGCAGCCCGGCCCCTTCAGCTCGGCCTTCGTGACGAACGCGATCTCGGGCTCCACCTTCGGGTGGATCAGGGCGGACGTGTCGCACTCGCCGCCTTCGGGCAGGTCGTAGACGTCGGTCAGGAAGCCGAACACCGGCGTGTCGACGCCCATCTGCCGCATCTTCGCGTGCGAGGTCAGCCCGGCCTTGTAGCCGACGATGCGCGCGCCGCGCGCGAGCTGGCGGCGGCGGATCGCATCCTGCACCGCATATGCGTCGTCCCAGTCCATCTCGGGATGACGGTCGGTGATCTTGGTCGTGTCGCGCGCGTCGCGCATGCAGTCGTCGAGATGCGCGGCGAGCGATTCGACGATGTCGGTCGAGAGGTTCATGCGGCCACCTGCTTCGCTTGTTCCGCGCGCGCCTTCGCGAGCGTCAGCGCGGTGTCCTCGATCATGTCCTCCTGGCCGCCGACCATCCCGCGCCGGCCCAGCTCGACGAGGATGTCGCGCGCGGGGATCCCGTACTTGTCGCCCGCGCGCTTCGCGAACAGCAGGAACGAGCCGTACACGCCCGCATAGCCGAGCGTCAGCGCGTCGCGATCGATGCGGATCGGGAAGTCCATCATCGGCACGACGAGATCCTCCGCGACGTCCTGGATCTTCCACACGTCGACGCCGGTTTCGATGCCCATCCGCTCGCAGACCGCGACGAACACCTCGAGCGGCGTATTGCCGGCACCGGCGCCGAGCCCGGCCGCCGCGCCGTCGATCCGGTTCGCGCCGGCCTCGATCGCGGCGATCGAGTTCGCGACGCCCATCGCGAGGTTGTGGTGGCCGTGAAAGCCGAGCTCGGTCTCGGGCCGCAGCGCGTCGCGCACCGCGGCGAGGCGCGCCTTCACGTCGTCGGGCAGCATGTAGCCGGCCGAGTCGGTGATGTAGACGCAGTTCGCGCCGTACGACTCCATCAGCTTCGCCTGCTTCACGAGCCCTTCCGGGCTGTTCATGTGGCTCATCATCAGGAAGCCGACGGTATCCATGTCGAGCTGGCGCGCCATCGCGATGTGCTGCTCCGACACGTCGGCCTCGGTGCAATGCGTCGCGACGCGGATCGTATGCACGCCGAGCGCATGCGCCTCCTTCAGGTGATCGACGGTGCCGATGCCGGGCAGCAGCAGCGCCGAGACCTTCGCGCGCTTGAGCAGCGGGATCACGGCGCCGAGATAGTCGGCGTCGGTGTGTGCGGGAAAGCCGTAGTTGACCGATGCGCCGCCGAGCCCGTCGCCGTGCGTGACCTCGATCAGCGGCACGCCGGCCGCGTCGAGCCCGGACGCGATCGAGCGCATCTGGTCGAGCGTCATCTGGTGACGCTTCGGGTGCATGCCGTCACGCAGCGTCATGTCGTGGACGGTGATTCGCTTGCCTTTGAGATTCATTGCCGTTCCTTGTTCGTCCGTGGGTTCGAAATTCGCGGGCGCGCCGCGGCGCGCGTCACGCGGTGGCCGGCGCGGCCGGCGCGAGCGCGAGGCGACCGGCCAGCAGTTCTTCGGCGAACATCTCGGCGGTGCGCGCGGCGGCGGCCGTCATGATGTCGAGGTTGCCCGCGTATTTCGGCAGGTAGTCGCCGAGACCTTCGACCTCGAGGTACACCGACACGCGCCGTCCGTCGAACACCGGGCCGTTGACGAGCCGGTAGCCGGGCACGTAGCGCTGCACGTCGGCGATCATCGCGTGCACCGATTCGACGATGCGCGCTTCGTCGGGTGCGTCCTCGGTCAGGCAGTGCACGGTGTCCCGCATGATCAGCGGCGGCTCGGCCGGGTTGATCACGATGATCGCCTTGCCCTGCTTCGCGCCGCCGACCTGCGCGACGGCCGCCGCCGTCGTGCGCGTGAATTCGTCGATGTTGCGGCGCGTGCCGGGCCCGACCGAGCGCGACGACACGGTCGCGACGATCTCGCCGTACGCGACCGGCTGCACGCGCGAGATCGCGCGCACCATCGGAATCGTCGCTTGGCCGCCGCAGGTGACCATGTTCACGTTCATCTCGCCCGAGCCGATGTGATCCTTCAGGTTCACGGGCGGCACGCAGTACGGGCCGATCGCGGCCGGCGTCAGGTCGATCATCAGCACGCCGAGTGCATTCAGCTTGCGGCTGTTCTCGGCATGCACGTAGGCGCTCGTCGCGTCGAACGCGATCTGCACGCCGTCGGCCTGCACGTGCGGCAGCAGGCCGTCGACGCCGTCCGCGGTGGTTTTCAGGCCAAGCTCGCGGGCGCGCTTCAGGCCGTCGGAATCGGGATCGATGCCGACCATCCACACGGGTTCGAGCACGGGGCTGCGCATCAGTTTGGCGAGCAGGTCGGTGCCGATATTGCCGGGGCCGATCAGCGCGCAACGGATTTTTCGGGTCATGGTGAAGTCCTTGTTTGCCAGTGAATGGGAACGGCGCCGCTCACGCGAACCGCACCGAGCACGCGCCGATACCGCCGATCGACACGCGGAAGTTGTCGCCGGGAGCGACCGGCGCCATCGCGGCGAGCGCGCCGGACAGGATCACCTCGCCGGCCCGCAGCGCGATGCCGTGGCGGCCGAGCGTGTTGGCGAGCCACGCGACGGCGTTCACCGGCGAGCCGAGCGCCGCCGCGCCCGCGCCCGTGCCGATCACGTCGCCGTTCTTCTCGAGCACCATCCCGCAGGTCGCGAGATCGACGCGGCGCGTGCTCACCGCCTTGTCGCCGAGCACGAACACGCCGCACGACGCGTTGTCCGCGACGGTGTCGCCGATGCGGATCTTCCAGTCGCGGATCCGCGAATCGACGATCTCGAAGCACGGCATCACGCATTCGGTCGCGGCCAGCACCATCGCGTTCGTCACGCCGGGGCCGAGCAGGTCGCGCTTCAGCACGAACGCGATCTCGCCTTCCGCCTTCGGCTGGATCAGCGTGTCGAGCGCAATGCATTCGCCTTCGCCGTACACCATTCCCGACAGCAGGTAGCCGAAATCGGGCTGGTACACGCCGAGCATGTCCATCACGGCCTTCGACGTGACGCCGATCTTCTTGCCGATGACGGTCTCGCCTGCTTCCGTGCGGCGCTGCACGAAGCGCTGCTGGATCCGGTAGGCGTCGTCGACCGACAGGTCTTCGTGCTGCGACGTCAGCGGCGCGACGGGCGTACGCGACGTCATGGCGTCGTACAGCCGGTCGCCCAGCGTGGTGATCAACGTGGAGTCCATATGAATCTTCCGGTCAGGAGAAAAGGGATCAGAGCTTGATGCAGACGTTGCGCAGTTCCGTGTAGAACTCCAGCGAATGCACGCCGCCTTCGCGGCCGATGCCCGATTGCTTCGTGCCGCCGAACGCGGTGCGCAGATCGCGCAGGAACCAGGAATTGACCCATGCGATGCCGACCTCGATCGAGGCGGCAACGCGATGCGCGCGCGACAGGTTGGCGGTCCAGATCGCGGTGGACAGCCCGTATGCATTCGCATTCGCGCGGCCGATCACCTCGGCCTCGGTGTCGAACGGCATCACGAGTGCGCATGGCCCAAAGATTTCTTCGCGCGCGATCGGCGAATCGTCGTCGAGGCCGGTCCAGATCGTCGGCTGCACCCACGCGCCGTCGCGCAGCTCGGCCGGCATGTCGGGCACGCCGCCGCCCGTCACGACGGTCGCGCCGAGCTCGATCGCCTTGCGGTAATACGACAGCACCTTGTCGCGATGCTCGTGGCTGATCAGCGGCCCGATGCCGGTCGTGTCCGCTTCCGGCCGTCCCGGCCGCAGGCTTTCGGCGCCGGCCTTCAGCGCGGCGACGAAACGCTCGAACAGCGGGCGCTCGACATAGACGCGCTCGGTGCCGAGACAGACCTGCCCCGCGTTCGCGAAGCACGAGCGCAGCGTGCCTTCGACGGCCGCGTCGAAATCGCAATCCGCGAACACGATCGCCGCGTTCTTGCCGCCCATCTCGAGGCTGACCGGCCGCGCGCCGTCGGCCGCGGCCTTCATGATCGCGGCGCCCGTGCGCGTCTCGCCCGTGAACGTGATCGCGTTCACGCCCGGATGCGTCGTCAGGAATTCGCCGGCCGACGCGGGCCCGAAGCCGTGCACGACGTTGTAGACGCCGCGCGGCACGCCCGCCGCGTTCATCACCTCGCCGAGCAGCGCGGCCGTCTGCGGCGTCTCCTCGGACGGCTTGACGACGACCGTGTTGCCGCACGCGAGCGCGGGCCCGACTTTCCACGTCATCAGCAGCAGCGGCAGGTTCCACGGACAGATCACGCCGACCACGCCGACCGGCCGGCGGATCGCATAGTTGAGCGCGCCTGCGCCGTCCGGCGTCGCCATTTCGAAGGTCTCGCCGGGCACGTTCTTCACGACGTCGGCGAACACCTTGAAGTTCGCCGCGCCGCGCGGGATGTCGATATGGCTGGCGAGGCTCACCGGCTTGCCGGTATCGGCGACCTCGGCTTCGAGGAAGTCGTCGAAGCGGCGCGTGATGCCGTCCGCGACCGCATACAGCAACTCGACGCGCTGCGCGACGCTGAGGCTGCCCCACGGGCCCGCGAGCGCGGCGCGCGCCGCCTGCACGGCCGCATCGACATCGGCGCAGCTTGCCTCGGCGACGCGCGCGATCAGCGTGTTGTCGAGCGGCGAGCGCTTGTCGAACCAGCGTTCGCCCGCGCGATACTCGCCGTCGATGAAGTGGCGGACTCGCCGCGGTTCCGGCTGCCCGCCGGCGGGGCCGCGTGTCGCGGCGATCGATTCCGTGTCGTACATGATGTGTCTGCCGATAAACGTGAATCCGTGATCGGGTGTGCTCCCGAGAACAATGTTTGCGGTGCCCCGTCGTCCGTCACGTACCGCCGAGGCCGACGGCGTCGAGGCCCGCGCGTGCACAGCGTTCGTCCTGCGCCTCGCTGCCGCCCGACACGCCGATGCCGCCGATCCGCACGCCGTCCTCGACGATCGGCAACCCGCCGCCGAACGCGACGAACCGCGCGCGCAGCACGAGCCCTTGCCGCACGGCCTCCGAATGCGCGGCCAGCGCGTCGTGCCATGCACCGGTCGGCAAGCCGAAGCTCGCGGCCGTGTACGCCTTGTCGATCGCGATGTCGATCGAATGCAGCGGCGCGCCGGGCATTCGCACGAAGGCCGCGAGCAGACCGCCCGCGTCGACGACGGCGACGTTCACGCGCACGCCGAGGCGCTCGGCGGCCTGCGCCGCTGCCTGCGCGGCATGCGACGCGGCGGGCCAGTCGATCGCACGTGTGGCGACGCTGCGGGTCGAATCGTTGCGAGCCATGACGTTGCGCTCCTGTGCCGTTGATCAGGTGTAGACGGTCGTGAACGCTTCGTTCAGCTCACCGGAGTGGAAGAAGATGCCGCGCCCGAGTTGCTCCTCGGTCCAGGTCGTGACGGGGCGGTCGGGCTGCGCGAGATAGCCGAGCCCCGCGAAGGTCTCGTTGCGGTTGCCGCTCGGATCGAAGAAGTAGATCGTGGTGCCGCGCGTGATCCCGTGGCGCGTCGGCGCGACGTCGATCTTCACCTTGTTCTTCGCCATCACGTCGGCCGACTTCAGCACGTCGGCCCAGTCGTCGAGGAAGAACGCGATGTGATGCAGACCGTTGCGCGGGCCGCCGACGAACGCGATGTCGTGCGGCGTCGTGCTGCGGAACATCCACGTCGCGGCCTGGATCGTGTTGCCGGGGCCGACCATCACCTGCTCGGCGAGGTGGAAGTCGAGGCATTCGGCCATGAAGCGCGTGTTCTCCTCGACGCGGTTCACGCCCGCTTCTGGATCGAGCTCGCACATCAGCAGGCAGTGGTCGAGCCAGTGCACGGCCGAGCCCGGAATGTCGTCCGGCCAGGGATCGGGATTCAGCGAGCCGACCGCCGTGCCGACCAGCTCCTTCTTCGCGAACAGGCGCAGCTCGTGCCCGCTCGGCAGCAGGAAGCGCAACTGGCGGCCCACGCCCGGCAGCGTGCCTTCCGGCAGCATCTCGGTCGCGATTCCGTAGGCATCGATGCGCCGCTGCAGCGCGTCGAGGTCCGCGTCGTGCTCGACCTTGTAGGCGGCATGCCGGAGCCCGGCCTGGTCGGACGGCGACAGGATCAGCGAATACTTGTCCCACTCGTCCCAGCACTTCAGGTAGACGTTGCCGGCCGCGTCGCGCATCGTCTCCTGCATGCCGAGCACGCGCACGTAATGCCGCAGCGCCGCCTCCATGTCCATCACCTTCAGATTGACATGACCAATACGCATCACACCCATGGTGAGTCTCCTCCAGATTACTTTTTGAAAACCGGCGCGTCGGCGCAGGCCGTGCCGCAGAAGAACGGTTTCTTCAGGCGGCCGGCCACTTCCAGTTCGACGTCGCCGTCCGGCGCCACGCGGCACGCGAGCGCATAGCCTTGGTCCTCCTCGTCGGCGCTCACATGCGCGCGGCTGATCGGCCCGAGCTTGCGCACCGCACCGCGCAGCACACGCACCTTGCACACACCGCAGCCGCCGTTCAGGCAGCCGACCGGAATGCCGCGCCGGCCGAGCTTCGCCATTCCGGCCAGCAGCGATTCGCCGCCGACGCACGCATAGCGCTCGTCGGTCTGCGCGATCGTCACCGTTCCGCACACGCGGCTCGTGTCCATGTCACACCCGGCGGAACAGCGGGCTGCGCGTCTGCTGCGCGTCGGCCGCCGAGATGAACTTCTCGTGAAAGATGTCGCGCTCGAACAGGCGGCCCTGCATCAGCGCGGTGATGCACGCGTCGATCATCGCGGGCGGCCCGCACAGGTAGGCCTGATGACCCGAGAAGTCGCCGTTGAAGTGCGCCTTCGCGACGTCGTGCACGAAGCCCTGCGCGATGCCGTCGCCGGCATCGGCCGCGCCTTCCGACAGCGCCGGCACGTACGTGAAGTTCGGATAGCGTTCGGCGAGCGCGCGGAATTCGTCGTGGTAATAGAGCTCCTTCGCGTTGCGCTGCCCGTAGATCAGCGTGATCGGCGCGGTGACGCCGCTCGCGAGCAGGTCGGCGATCATCGAGCGCGGGCTCGACAGACCCGAGCCGCCCGCCATGAAGATCATCGGCAGCGCGGCCGAGCGGCGCACGAAGAAGCGGCCGTACGGGCCCGACAGGCGCACGCGGTCGCCGGTCGCGAGCCGTTCGTGCAGATAGCCGGTGCCGAGACCGCCCGGCACCTGCCGCACGTTCAGCTCGATCTCGCCGGTGGCCGCGACGTCGGCCGGCGCGTTCGCGATCGAGAACGCACGGCTCTGCCCGAGCCCGGGAATCTCGAGCTGCACGTACTGGCCCGCCTGGAAATGGATCGGCTGCGACAGCTTCAGCCGGATCGACTTGATGGTCGGCGTCAGCTGCTCGATGCGCGTGACGTCGGCCGCGAAGTCCCTGACCGGGATGATTTCCGCGTCCGGATCTTCGTCGACGTCGGCCTCGATCACCGTATCGGCCTGCAAGGTCGCGCAGCATGCGAGCGCCTTGCCTTCCTCGCGCTCGAAGTCCATCAGCGCGAACGGATTCGCGTCGCCGAGATCGGTCTCGCCGTCCAGCACCGCGACCTTGCAGGTGCCGCAGAGCCCGTGACAGCAGGCGTGCGGAATGTAGATGCCCTGGCGCAGCGCCGCGTCGAGCATCGTCTGCCCTTCGTCGACCTCGATCGTGACGCCGAGCGGCTCGATGGTAAGTTGATGGCTCATGATGGTTCGCCCGTCCGTACGGCGATCAGAAGCACGCACCGCCGAGGCCGTCGAGGCCCGGCGTGCGGAAGCTGATCAGGTCCTTGTGCCCGAGGCCGTTGTCGGCCAGGCTCTTCGACGCGTCCGGCGTCCACGGCTTGCCGGACCGGAACCACTCGACGCGATCCCAGTCGATCTTCGCGAAGTCCGGGTGATAGCCGTAGGCGGGCGGCAGCACGTCGCGCGCGAGTGCGCCGAACGGCATGTCCGGCGGCAGCGGCAGGCAGAACGGCGCCGGGAACATCAGGTGGTCTTCCCAGCACACGTACAGCAGCGGCGCGGGGAAATTCCCGACCGCGTCCTTGATCGGGAAGTCGTAGGGTTTGAGTGCGATGACGGCCATGCTTGTCTCCTGTCGGCCGGCGTTCGCGTGTGCGCGTGCGCCGGTCTCGTTCGAGGTTGCGTATCGATCAGTTGCGCGTGGCCTGGCCACGCCATGCGGCGAAGTTCTTCTGGTCTTCCGAGCCGTCGAAGTCGAGGTTGTCACGCCCCATCTCCACCTCGTAGTAGTCGAGCACTGCGGCGAGCGGATCGAAGCCTTCGGCGCGCGGATCGGCATCGGGCGGGAAGCAGTTGCCCTGGTAGATCTGATGCACGGGCAGCCACGCCTGCACGTATTTCTGCGGCTCGTGATCGAAAATTTCCTTGCAGTGGTCGCTGCAGAAATGGAACTTGTTGCCGAGATAGTCCGACTCGCGCGCGCCGATCTTCGTCGGGTTGCCGGGCTCGGTGAACAGCATCGGGATCTGGCAGGTCTGGCACAGCATCGGCAGCGTCTTCATGTAGAAGCGGTTGCCGGCCTTCGCCTGCTCGCCCCAGTACTCGAAACGCGGACGGTAGTAGCGGTCGAACGAATCCGGGTACTTCGCGGACAGCCACGCCATCTCTTCGTCGCTCGGCACCCACGTATGGAAGGCCGACGCCGCGTTGAACCCGTAGAACGTCGACCACGCCTGGTGGCTGATGTGGTCCTTGCCTTCGCACGCGTCCTGCCAGCCCTTCGGCTCGCGGATGCCGTAGCGCGCGAGATCCTTGAACAGCGCACCGCCGTTCTGCTCCGCGTACATCTCCCACGATTCGCGCCAGCTCATCACGCGCTTCGGCTGCATGTAGTCCATCATCATCGCGACCAGCGTCAGCAGCCGGTAGCCGCGCCAGAACCACTTGTCGATCCAGCGCTGCACGATCGGCACGTTGTCGGGATCCTGTTCGAGCATGAACTTGATGCACTCGATGCCGAGCGTCATGTGGCGCGACTCGTCCGACTGCGCGGAGAAGCCGAACGTCACGGTCGACATGTCGCCGTTGTAGGCGGCGCCCGACATGAACGGCACGAACAGCAGGTTCGTCAGCACGTATTCGAACGAGAAGCTGACCGCGGTCAGGAACTCGAACGGGCCGGCCGAGTACGCATCCTCGAAGAACGACTTCGGCACCGACAGGTACCACACGCGATCGAACCAGTGGTTCGAGTGATGGAAGCCGTTGAAGAACTTGTTGTACGTCGACATCGCGTGCGTTTCGGTCTGGTAGTGCCGCAGCTCGTCGATCGACTGCATCTGGCACGCGATGCGCGCACCTTCGCCGGTGAAGTGCCGGCCGACGTGCGCGAAGCCGCGATGCGCGTAATACTCGAGCGGCGTCACGCCCTGGATGAACAGCTTCAGCGCGTTGATGTAGCTAGCGCGCATCGGTCACGCCGAGAAACGCGTTGTTCTGCGTGAACGCGTCGATCACCGCGTAGAGCTTCTTTTCCTTCTCGCCCTGGTATTTCCAGTACGCGTCCATCGTCAGCCGGAACGGATCGACCCACTTGTCCCAGTCGTGGATCTTGATGCCCTCGTAGCGGTCGTACGGGAAGACCTTGTCCATCGGCTGGTAGGTCGTCTCCCAGCCGAGGCCGCGCGTCATCGCGGCGTAGCGGTCCTTCAGGCCCAGCTTTTTCTTGAGCGTTGGCGTGTCCATGCGTGTCTCCGATATTGGGGTGGCGCGAGATGCGGCCTTCAGTGCGACCAGCTCAGCGTGAACTGGTCGTCGTCCTCGTCGATGTGGCCCGACAGCGTGATCAGGTTCACCTGGATCTGCTGCAGGTCGAAGCGCGCGCCGGTCAGTTCCTCGATCGTGTCGCGGCGAATCGTCAGCCGGTTCGGCGAATCGATCTTCACCATGCCGGGCGATTCGACGACCACCGCGTTCGGGTTGTCCGCGACGATCGCCTCGACGATCGGTATGGACTCCTCATTGGCCTGAAAGGCGATGAATACGTTGGACATGCGTGTTTCCCCTGTTGAAGGATGAGCGTCAGCCCAGAGCGAGGCCGAGCTTGTCGATGCGCGCGCGGAACTGCTCGCCCGCTTCGTCGAGCGCCGCGCCGCCTGCGTCGCGCAATGCGCGCGCGGCGATCGGCGCCAGCGCGTCGGCCGCGCGCGCGGCCCAGTCGTGCGTCCAGCGCGCGAGCAATGCGCGGTTGTCGTCGGATTCGGCAGCCATCGTCTTGACGACCGCATCGATCCAGCGGTTCGATTCGGCGTGCCATTCAGGCATGAACGCCGTCAGCATCGCCACCGCCGAGCCGCCGGCGAGCGCGATCCGTTCGTCGACGAAACGGTCGTAGACGAGCGGATACAGCAGGCCGTCGAGTGCGAGGTTCTGCGCGACGAACAGTTCGATCGGATCGGCGACGACGAACGTATCCTCGACATAGCGGCGCAGCGGCTGCCACGCGTCGTCCATCTGCCACGCGGCTTTCGCCGCGTCGAGCGTGTCGGGGCCGGCCATCGACAGCGCCAGGCGCGTGAGGTACTGCGCGACGCCGAGGTTGTCCATCGCATGGAACATCGCGGCGCCGGTCAGCGCGGTGCCGTAGCCGAGCGCGCAGATCTGCGCGTTGTTCATGTTGGCGCCCCACGCCGCGTGGCGCAGCGGCACGAGGATGTCGAGCGCATGCGCGGCCACGTCGTCGGGCATCAGATCGATCATCCGGCGCGATTCGACGAACTCGAAGTTCGCTTCCATCGTGTCCTGCTGGCGTGCGCGGGCGGTCGCCCACGATGCGTAGTAGAACTGGCGCGGGTCCTTCAGCGCATACCAGTTCGCCATCCGGATCGCGGTGCGCGACGCGTCGAAGATCTCGTAATCGGGATCCCAGGTCGGACGATAGTGGAAGTTCGCCTGGGGCTGTGCGCCCATCATCCCTTCCTGGTAGCGTGTCGCCGTCTTGTCGCCGCCGATCTGCCGCGCCACGTGCGCGAAGGTGTACCGCAGCGGCTTGATGTCGACTGTCTTCAGCTCGATGGTCACTTCCTGCTCCTCAAGGTCATGGGTTCGCTTCGTCGTTCAGCCGCGTCACGCGCTGCTCTCGGCAGAACGCGTCGAAGGCGGCAGGAGGCAAGGTCAGCTCGACGAACAATTCCGGTGCGCCGCCGATCGACAGCTCGAATTCGACGAAGCCTCGGGGGTGGGTGCCCGTTACCCGGACGTACTTGCAACCCGGATCGAACGGGCGTTTATCGGTTGTCGTGTGATCCATGATCGGTGTCGCCTCCATGCCGCACTTCAATGCAGCAACCGTGCCACGCGCATCGATCACCGTAAAAAATCTCGATAATTCAGGGAAAGCCCTGAGCCAAAATTCGGATTCGCGAAGCACAATGCCGGTTAACCAGAATGGCAACCTGCTCCGGATCGCCGCACCAAACCCTTGATCCACCGGCCTTCTTCATCATTTCAGCAACCCGGCTTCGGGCATTTGCTCAAATGATCAAATCGCCGCCGCGGTCGGGCGACCGGCAGCAGGATTCCGAAAAATCACGAGATATCTCGACGGAGACGACATGACGCGGTCCAGCCTGCCCCCTTTGCCGTCGGATGCCGACCTGCGCAAGCTGATCCATTTCTCGGCGAGCGACGGCCGCATCTGGCTCGCCGGCCAGCGGATGGTGCTGCTGCACGCCGGCGCGCTGGCCACGCTGCGTCAGGAACTGATGGAGAGCGTCGGGCCGGCGCAGACGCGGCGGTTCTTCACGCGCGTCGGCTTCGCGGCCGGCGAGCGCGACGCGGCGCTCGCGCGCGAGATCCGCAGCGGCGCGTCGCTGTTCGACATGTTCCATGTCGGTCCGCAACTGCACATGCTCGAAGGCGCTGTGCAGGTCACGCCGCTGCGATTCGATGCCGATCCGGCGACGGGCGCGTTCCATTGCGAATACCGCTGGGAACATTCATGGGAAGCCGACGTACATCTGCGCACGTTCGGCCCGCAGCCCGAGCCGGTGTGCTGGATGCTGATCGGCTATGCGACCGGCTACACGAGCGCCTTCATCGGCCGCGAGATCCTGTTCAAGGAGACGACCTGCGTCGGCATGCACGATCCGCACTGCACGATCGTCGGCAAGCCGGCCGAGGAATGGCCGGACGCCGACGAAATCTCGTCGTGGTTCAAGGCCGACTCGCTGATCAATACGATTCGCGACCTGCAGACCGAGGTCGAATCGCTGCGTCTCGAGATCTCGCCCGACGACGAGCGGACCCGGCTCGTCGGGCGCTCCGATGCGTTCCGCGCGGCTTACACGCTGCTGGAGACGGCCGCGCCGACCAAGGTCGCCGTGCTGCTGACAGGCGAAACCGGTGTCGGCAAGGAGCGCTTCGCGCGGGCGCTGCACTGCCTCAGCCCACGCGCCGCGAAGCCGTTCGTCGCGATCAATTGCGCGGCGATTCCCCACTCGCTGATCGAATCCGAGCTGTTCGGCGCGGAGAAAGGCGCGTTTACCGGCTCGCAGGCCGCGCGCGCCGGGCGCTTCGAACGCGCGGACGGCGGCACGCTGTTCCTCGACGAAATCGGCGAGCTGCCGCTCGACGTACAGGCGAAGCTGCTGCGCGTGCTGCAGGAGGGCGAGGTCGAACGGCTCGGCGCGACCGACAGCCGCAAGGTCGACGTCCGCATCGTCGCGGCGACCAACCGCGACCTCGAACAGGCCGTGCGCGACGGCAGCTTCCGCGCCGATCTCTATTACCGGATCAACGTCTACCCGGTAACGATTCCGCCGCTGCGCGAGCGGCAGGACGACATTGTGCTGCTCGCCGACGCGATGCTCGCGCGCTTCGCGTCGCTGCACGGCAAGCCCGCGCCGAAGCTGACCGACTATGCCTACGACGCGCTGCGCAGCTACCGCTGGCCCGGCAACGTGCGCGAACTGGAGAACCTGATCGAGCGCGCGGTGATCCTGTCGCGGCCCAACCTCGCCGTCGACGCGAAGGACCTGTTCCCCGGCGTCGGGCTGCCGGGCGGCGCCACGGTCGACCGCGCAGGGCAGATCCGGCCGGCGCCCACGATGACGATCGATTGCGGCAGCCTGCTCGACCAGTTGCAGGGCGGCGGCGGCCTCGACGGGCTCGAACGCGCGTTGCTGCACGAAGCGGTCGACCGTGCGAACGGCAACCTGTCGGCCGCCGCGCGCCTGCTCGGTCTGACGCGCGCGCAGCTCAGCTATCGCCTGAACCGCAAACAGGACCAGGAGGACGCGTGACATGAACACCATCCTGCCCGACTATCCGCGGGCCGATTCTCTGCCGGACGATGCGGCGGGCGCGACCGTTCCCGCCGACGACGACGCGATCGAGCCGCATGCACGCACGCTGAGCGAGCACGCCTACCATCAGCTGCGGCAGCATATCGTCGAAGGGCACTACCCGCCGGGCGCGAAACTGCGCGTCGAACATCTGAAGAACGTATACGGCGTCGGTGCGGGCACGCTGCGCGAGGCACTGACGCGGCTCGTCAGCGATGCGCTGGTGGTCGCCGAAGGGCAGCGCGGATTCCGCGTGACGCCGATGTCGGTCGCCGATCTCGAGGCGATCACGCGGCTGCGGATTCATATCGAGGTCGACGCGCTGCGCGAATCGGTGCGCTCGGGCGATGCCGCGTGGGAGCAGCGAGTGCGACAAAGCTTCGAGATGCTGTCGGCGTGGGAGCAGCCCGTGTCGATCGAGCATCGGACCGCCTGGGAAGCGTGCAACCGGCGCTTTCACGAAGCGCTGATCTCGGCGGCCGCGACGCCGTGGACCTATCTGATCCTGCGCATGCTGTCGCAGCAGAGCGAACGCTACCGGCGGGTGTGCATCGGCCTCGGCGATTCGAAACGCGACGTGCATGCGGAACATACCTGCCTGTTCGAAGCCGCGATGCGGCGCGCCGATGCGCGCGCGGCACTCGCGCTCGAAGACCATATCGGCGCGACGCTCGCGGTCGTGCGCAACGCGCCGCCCGGTGCGCTGCCGTTTTAGGCGGCGGCCGGTAAACGCACGGGGCAAGCGCTTGAAAATCAGGCTGATGGACGAGTAAGCATCACTCCGACGGCGCGTCCAGGCGCTCACGCGAGCGCCGGATAGCCGTGCACGGCCGCGTCCTGCGCGAAGCGCTGGATCACGTCGTAATCGCACGGCGACAACCGTTCGAAACTGCGCAGCCGCAAGGCGCGCGCACGCGCGGCATCGGCCTTCACCGCACTCGCGAGCGCGTCGCGCAATGCGTCGGCCTGCGCATCGCCGAGCGCGCGCGACGCGATGAACGGCAATCCCGGCGCGGGCGCCGTCATGTCGATCACGCGCACGTCGTTCAACAACGCCGGCAGCGCATCGCGCACATAGGCGAACGTCACGCAGTCGATCGCCGCGCAATCGGCTTCGCCGGCGCCGAGCGCACGCAGCACGTTCAGGTGCGAACCGAACGACGTGACCGAACCGAAGAACCGGCCGTCGTGCGCATGCGGCGCCACCGCGTGCCGGAACGCGTTCATCCCGCTGTGCGAATCCGCGCCGTTGCACGCCGCACGCAGGCCGCGACATGCGGCGAGCGTCGTGACGCCGCCATCATGTACGCGCGCCGAAACGACGAGCACGCTGCGATACTCGGCGCCGCTGCAGCCCTCGGCGTCGAAAGCGGGCGTCGCGATCAGTTGCACCGCGTCGCGCAACCCGAGCATCCGATAGGGAAACCCGCAGGTCTGCGACAGCAGCAGATCGCCGCGCCGCCACAGCGCGAGCAGATCGCCGAACGGTTCGTGCAGCACGCGGACGTCGGCCGGGCCACCGGCCTTCGCGAAGGCATCGAGCGCATCGCGCAGCAATGCAAGCCACAGCGCAGCGTGGTGTGGCGTCACGTTATACATCGGCAGTGCGGCGGTCCATTGGCTCATGCGGGCATTCTACGCACACGGATACGTCGCGAGACTACGTGCGATCCCGAATTTCGATGCACGGGGTGCATTTGCAGGTGCGTCTCGCGCGCGTCGCACGGCCGCGGTGCGAAGCTTTGCGCGCCCGGCACGATAAGCAAATGCCAATCGATTGGTTGGCCACGCAACGTTTGCTGCGTTACGTTCGGAACCTTGCGGACGCGCCATCGCGCACCACGGCGGTGCACGACGACGTTGTCCCGTTCCGTCCTTCCGATGATTTCGTTCGGCCGCCCGGGCCGCGCCATCGCGCGCAGCCGGCTTCGCGGCCGCTGCGCTTCAGCACCATGGCCGAATATTTCGACGTCGACCACGCGCGCGCGATCGCCGCGCTCCGCACACGTTTCACTGCCCGCACGGAATGGCCGACCTGGCTGCTGATCGTGGCCATCTACGGCGGCTGGCTCGCGGTGCTGCTGGCCGTGCGTGCGCACGCGCTGTCGCTCGCGGCCGCGACGCCGCCGCTGATCCTGCTCGGCGCATGGCATCTGTCGCTGCAGCACGAACTGCTGCACGGCCACCCGACGCGTTCGATCCATGTGAACAAACTGCTCGGCTATCCGCCGCTCACGGTCTGGTATCCGATACGGTCTATCGCGAGACGCATCTGCGCCATCATCGCGACGACGATCTCACCGTGCCGGGCATCGACCCCGAAACGAATTATGTGTCGCGCGCGTGCTGGGCGCGCTTGCCGCGCTGGCGCCGCGTGCTGTCGAGCGCACGCAATACGTTCGTCGGCCGGCTGCTGGTCGGGCCGCCGACGAGCGTCGCGGCGATGCTGCGCGACGCGTGCGCGGCGTTCCGGCGCGGCGAATGGCGCGACCTGCCGATGTGGGCGATGCACGTCGCATGCGTCGCGGCACTCCTCGTCTGGCTAGACCGCACGATCGGCGTGCCGTGGTGGTACTACCTGGTTGCGGTCACGTGGCCCGCGCACTCGCTCGCGATGATCCGCTCGCTCTACGAGCATCGCGCCGCGCGCCATCCGAAGGCGCGCATCGCGATCAACGAGGCCGGTTTCGCGATGCGCCTGCTGTACCTGAACAACAACTACCATCTCGTCCATCACGATCTACCGGCGCTACCGTGGTACGACCTGCCGCGCGCCTACCGGATGCGCCGCGACGCGTACCGGCAAAAGTGTGACGGATTCGTGATCCGCCGCGGCTATGCCGAACTGTTGCTGCGCCACGCGTGGCGGCCGACCGACGCGCCGGTCCATCCGTTCGATCAGGGCACGGCGTAGCTGTCGACGGGCAGCGGCGCGCGCATCGCGGCCGTCGACGGGTATCTGCAGATCAGCACGTAAGCGCAGTCGGGAATTGTCAATTTCGGCGGCAGCGCCCAGAATGACGGCACCTCGTCGCACCAGCCACGATCGGTCCGATCGCCTTCCACGCGCCGAGCCGCCATTCCCCGACGACAATGCAACCGAATACCCCGACCAGCGCGCCGCGCGCGATCGGCCAGGACTGGTCCGTTTCCGCCGTGACCGCCGGCTTTCTCGCGGTACTGATTTCGTACGCGGGCCCGCTCGCGATCTTCTTCCAGGCGGCGCAGGCCGCACACGCGTCCGACGCGATGGTCACGTCGTGGGTATGGGCGATCTCGATCGGCGCAGGCGTGTCGGGGCTGTTCGCGAGCTGGAAGCTGAAAGTGCCGGTCGTCACCGCGTGGTCGGCGCCCGGTACGGCACTGCTCGTCGGACTGTTTCCGCAGCTGACGCTGAATCAGGCGGTCGGTGCGTACATCACGGCCGCGCTGATCATCCTGCTGATCGGCATCAGCGGCTACTTCGATCGGCTCGTGCGCCACATCCCGCGCGGCATCGCGTGCGGCATGATGGCCGGCATCCTATTGCCGTTCGGCATGCACGCGTTTGCGGCAGCCTCCGCGCAGCCGGTGCTCGCATTCGGAATGATCGCCGCGTACGTGATCTTCAAGCGGCTGCTGCCGCGCTACAGCATCGTGCTCGTGCTGCTCACGGGCGCCGCGCTCGCGATGCTGCTCGGCATGACGCATCTCGCGCTCGTATCGCCGAGCATCGCGCGGCCCATATTCATCGCGCCCGAATGGACGCTCGGCACGACGCTGAGCCTCGCGCTGCCGCTCGTCGTCGTGAGCCTGACGGGCCAGTTCCTGCCGGGGATGACGATCCTGCGCGTGTCGGGCTATCAGACGCCCGCTCGCCCGATCATCACCGCGACGAGCATCATGTCGCTCGTCGTCGCGTGCTTCGGCGGCATCACGATCGTCGTCGCGGCGATCACCGCCGCACTGTGCACCGGCAAGGACGCGCACGAGGACCCGGACCGCCGCTACGTCGCGGGCATCGCGAATGGCTTGATCTATCTGATCGCGGGGATTTTCGCGGGCTCGATCGTCGCGGTGTTCTTCGCGCTGCCGAAGGCGTTCGTCGCGATTCTCGCCGGGCTTGCGCTGATCGGCGCGATCGGCGCCAACGTGCACGGCATCTTCGAGGACGAAAGCCATCGCGAGGCATCGCTGATCACGTTTCTCGCGACGGCGTCCGGAATGACGTGGCTCGGGCTCGGCTCCGCGTTCTGGGGGATCGTGATCGGCTCGCTGTCGTATGCGGTGCTGAACCGCGTGCGCCGATAGGCCCGCGCCGCCGCATCGGTACGCGCGGCGCGGCTTGCCTCACGTACGCGCCGCCCACGCTCACGCATGCGCACGCAGCAGCGCCGCGAGCGCATCGGCCGGCATCGTCGTGCCGAAGCGCCGCTCCGAACCGGGTTCGAAATCGATCCGGCCCGCGTTGTGCACGTCGTACAAATCGACGATCAGTTCCGCATGACGCGCGCTGAGCCCGGCGCGCAGCAGCGTCGGCGTCCATGCGTCGCGCGGTAGCGGATGCGCGACGACGTCGCGTCCGGCTGCCGCGCCGAGCGCCGCCGCGATGTCGCGCGCACTGACGCGGCGCGGCCCTTCGACGCTGACGATGCGCGGCGCGCTCGCCGGCTCGACGTGTTCGGTCAGCAGTTGCGCGGCGATCTCGCCGACGTCGGGTGCCCAGACCGCCGGAAACATGCGATCGACCGGATGATGCAGGCTCGGCAGCGCGCCGGTCGCGAGCGCCACCGGCAGCATGCGCGCCCAGTTCTGCAGATGCTCGGCCGAGCGCAGCAGCGTCAGTTGCGTCGGAACCGTTTTCAGTCGTGCCTCGAAATTGCGGAACACGCGCGTGATGCCGGTGTTGCCCTCGAGTTCCGCACCATAGTCGGACAGCGCCAGCAACACGTCGGGCGGATGCGCGCCGAGCGCCTCCACGGCGACCTCGATCGTGTGCGCCATCGTCGCGGCCGGATCGGCGTCGCGCGCCGGCACCGGACACAGCATCTGCACCGCATGCGCACCGTCGAGCGCGGCGGCCACCGCGCGCGGATCGGCGAGATCCGCGATCGCGACATCGCAGCCGAGTTGCGCGAAGCGCTCGCGGCCGCGCGGCTCGCGCAACACCGCACGCACGGGATGGCCGGCCGCCCGCAGCGCCGTTACCGTCGCCAGGCCGACATGGCCCGATGCACCGAAGATCACGAACATGTTTCGCTCCTGTCGGGAGAAGATGCGGCGATTGTCGGGCCGCGCGGCGCGCGTGGCGCGCATGAACGGATGATCGCGACAGGAAACGATGACGATATCGGGTGCGGATCGTCGCAGCGGCCGGCGCGGCGGCGAAGCCCGAAGCCGGCCGCATCGAACGCTACCGTTGCGGCGCGTTCGCTTCCGCGGCTTCTTCGCCGTCGCGATCGTCGACGAGCCGCAGCGTCGTCGCGCGCCCGCCCGATCGCGCGATTTCCGTGGGCGTCGCGCCGAGCACGCGGTTCATCCAGTTCGCCATATGGCTCTGATGCGCGAAGCCCGCTTCGAGCGCGATCTGGCTGAGGGTGAGCCGCCCTTCGAGCAGCAGCGCCTTCGCGCGCTCGACGCGCCGCCGCACCACGTACTGATGCACGGGCATCCCGATCGTCTCGCGAAACAGCACCTTGAAATGCGGCACGCTGATCGACACGAGCGCCGCGAGTTCGGCAAGCGTCAGACGCCGGTCCAGATGCGCGTCGACATAGTCGATGACACGTGCGGCCGCCTGCGGCGACAGCATCCGCCGCCGCTCGCGAAACTGCGGCTGCGCATCGACCAGCCGCGCGACGAGCGCGGTGCACAGACTCTCCGCGTATAGCGGATCCGACGCCTCTTCCGCGTCGAGTTCAGCCGCCATCGCCCACGCGATGTGCTGCAGCCGCGGATCGCGCACCTGCATCCGGCGGCGGATCTGCGCGCGCGACGGCGTCAGTTCGAGCTGCTCGGCCGTGCGGCGCACGAATGCGTCGTCGAGCGAGATGTGCAGGATCCGGCAGTCGGCGCTGTCCGTCCACCGGCCGGGCAGCCCGGCCGGAATCACGTCGATGTCGCCGTGCGCCTGAATGCGCGTCATGCGCTGGCCGTCGCACGCGCAGTCCGCGCGCACCGGCGCGCCGACATGCACGCCGATCCGGTGATGGTCGGCCGCCGGAATCCGGTACGTTCCCGCGCGAATGCCGAGCAGCGCGGCGCCGAAACCGCGCCAGCCGCGGCCGCGGCTCGAGCGCAGGCTGACCGGCACGCCGTCGTCCGGCGCTGCCGTGTGAATCGGGTCGCTCATGGCGGCTCTCCCGAGAACGGATGTCGATCGCGCATTGTGACGCGTTTTCGGAACGCGTGCCGGCCCCGCACGGCCCGCGCGGCGCACGCCCAAAAAAATCATCCGTTTCTGCTCAAAGCATCCACGCGTGCGCGCGATCCCGCACGGTGCCGCTTACGATCGCGGCATCCGGTATCCGGCATCCAAGGAGAGCGTCATGCGTGAATGTTGCCTGTCCCGCGCCGCCTGTGCGACACGGTCGCGCGCCGCCGCGCCGCGCGCCGGCGGCCCGCTTGCGGGCATCGGCAAATGGTGTGCGCGCGTCGTCGGCTGGCATCGGCTCGAACGGCTGCTCGCGTCGATCCCCGATAGCAACGACGATTTCGGCCTCGGCTGACACGGAACCCGCGCCGCCGCCCGCCCGTCACTTGCGTCGCCGCTCGTGCGACGCGCTCGTCGCGCCGTCGATCACCGGCGCGCCCTGCCGGATCAGGAAATCGCGGAACAGCCCCGTCACCTGCGAGATGCGGCGGTCGGCAACCGTGACCACGTACCACTCGCGCTCGATCGGATTGCCGGGAAACGGCAACTGCTTGAGCAGCCCCGTACGCAGTTCGAGCGCGCATGCATGCAGCGACAGGAACGCGACACCGAGCCCCGCCTCGGCCATCTGCTTGATCGCTTCGTTGCTCGACAGTTCGGAGCCCACATGGAAGCGGTAGCCGGAGGTCTTGAACAGGCTCTCGACCGTCGAGCGCGTGCCCGCGCCGCGTTCGCGCACGAGCAGATGCGCCGATTCGAGATCCTTCAGCGCGACGCGCTTGCGCTGCATCAGCGGATGATCGGGCGCCGCGACGAACACCATCGGATGCTTCGCGAATTCGACCGCATGCGTGCGCAGCTCCTTCGGTGCGCTGCCCATCACGGCGAGATCGATTTCATGCGTCGCGAGCATCCGGATGATGTCGTCGCGGTTGCCGACCTTGAAGTACGTCTTCACGTGCGGCCGCGTCGCGGTGAATTTCACGAGCAACGGCGGAATCAGGTATTCGGCCGTCGTGATCGCGCCGATGCGCAGCGTGCCGCCGAGATCGCCCGTCAGCGCGGCCACTTCGTCACCGGCTTCGCTCCACAGATGCAGGATCTCGCGCGCATAGCGCGCGACGATCTCGCCGGCCGCCGTCAGCTGCACGCCGCGTCCCACACGCTGCAGCAAGGCGGCGCCGACCGCCTCCTCGAGCAGCCGCACCTGCAGCGACACGGCCGGCTGCGTGAGGTTCAGCTCTTCGGCCGCGCGCGACACGCTGCCGAGCCGCGCAATCATGTCGAGCGCCTTCAGCTGCCGGAACGTCGCGGTCTTTCCTATAAGTGAATACATATGAGTCGCTTATAAACATTGAATTGTTCGATGGGTTGCCAAACTATATCGTCGGTTCCTGAGCAATGTCATCCCGATATTCGTCATCAGCAGGAGCCCGAACATGGACAACACCACGCCTCTCGTTGCCGCGCCCGCCGCACCGCGTGTGCCGCGCATCGTGATCGTCGGCGGCGGCGCCGGCGGCCTGCATCTCGCGACACGCCTCGGCGACACGATCGGCCGCCGCGGCCACGCCGAAGTCGTACTCATCGACCGCTATCCGACGCACTTCTGGAAGCCGCTGCTGCACGAAGCGGCATCGGGCCATCGCGATCCGGCGTCGCACACGATCGAATACGCGGCGCAGGCGAAGCGGCACGGCTTCCGCTTCGTGCAGGGCGCACTGCAACGCGTCGACCGCGCGGCGCGCATCGCGACGATCAGCGCGGTGCACGACGCGGACGGCACCGAAATCCTGCCGGCGCGCACGCTCGCCTACGACGATCTGGTGCTCGCGGTCGGCAGCGTGACGAACTTCTTCGGCGTGCCGGGCGCGGCGCGCCATGCACTGCCGCTCGAAAACCTCGATCAGGCCGAAGACTTCCGCCGCAAGTTTCTCGCGGCCTGCACGAAGGCGAACCATCGCGCCGAGCAGCAGCCGGCGCAGCCTGCCGCGCCGGTCAGCATCAGCGTGATCGGCGCGGGCGCGACGGGCGTCGAACTGGCGGCCGCGCTGCGTCACGCGGTCCAGCAGCTGACGACGTATCGGTTCAAGGCGCTCGACGGCGCGCGCGACGTGCGGATCCGTCTGATCGAAGGCGCGCCACGCATTCTGCCGGCGCTCGATGCACGGCTGTCGGACAAGATGCACGCGCAGCTGCGCGCGCTGAACGTCGAGGTGCTGACCGATACGCGCGTCGCCGAAGTCGGCGCCGATGCGGTGACGATCGCGAACGGCGAACGGCTCGCGAGCGACATCACCATCTGGGCCGCCGGCGTCGCAGGGCCGGCGATCCTGCGCGAACTCGACGGCATCGCACTCAACCGGTCGAATCAGGTGATCGTTACCGATACGCTGCAGACGCCCGACGATCCGCACGTGTACGCGTTCGGCGACTGCGCCGCGTGTCCGTCGGACGGCGCGAGCGGCTGTCTGCCGCCGCGCGCGCAGGTCGCGCATCAGCAGGCCGTCTATCTGAGCCAGGCGTTCGCGCGCCGCATCGCCGGCAAGCCGGTCGCGGGCTTCACGTTCCGCGATGCCGGCACGGTCGTGTCGCTCGGGCATGCCGGCGCCGTCTATCAGGCCGAACTCGGCATGCACTCGCGTTCGCTGATCGTCGACGGGCTCGCCGCGATCGGGCTATACAAGTTCCTGTATCGCAAGCACCTGTTCAGCCTGTACGGCATCAAGCGCGCACTGTTCCAGTCGCTGAGCCACTGGCTGCAAAGCCGCAATCAGCCGTCGATCAAGCTGCACTGAAGCACCGCCGTGCGCGATGCGAAAAAAGGCGGCGTACCGCGACTGTCGCACGGTACGCCGCCCTTTTTTTCGCATGGCGAATTCGCCACCCCGTTGCCATGCACGATTCGTGTGCATCACATTGAACCCCGTCAATGCGAGGCACGACGCGATCACACATGCGATTCGGGCACATGGCACGCGGGCATTGCGTTTGCCCGGCATTCATTAGCCGAACCCTATGAGTCGGGTAAAAAGATTAATTGGTTGGGCGTTTCGGTTCGACGCTAAGGTGTTCGGCATTCCCGTCAGCGAACGGACCGTCACGTCTCTGGAGAGGAATCATCGTGGTCATCGAAGCCATCGTCACCCGACTCGACGCCGCATTCGAACAAATCGAAGCGACACCCGATTCGCGCGAAGCGCGTCATCAGCGCGATGCCATCATCCAGTGGCTCGACAGTGCATCGGAGCACGGCTATCGGCTCGGGCTCGTCACGACGCTGCCGGCCGCGCGGCTCAGCGACATGTTCGAAGGTCAGTTCGGCCGTGCGAATCTCGACCGCTTCTCGGTCGTCGTCAGCGATGCGGATCAGCGCGATCGCGCCGCGAATCAGCATCCGTTCGACGTCGCGCTGCAGGCGCTCGGCGTGCCGCCCGAGCGTGCCGCCGCCCTCGCGAGCAGCGAACCGGAACGCCGCGAAGCCGAGAATTTCGGGCTGTCGCATTGCATGCGCATCACCGACACCGTGCGCGCGATCGCGCCGGCCGGCGTGCACTGAGCGCGCAGCACGCCGTCGGCCGTCACGCGGCGTGCACGCCGCACCGACTCCGCTTCATCCCGCCATCAGGACGACGCGCCGCCGTGCGCAGCAGCAGGTGCGGCCGCGTCCGTCGACGTCGCGTTCTGCACCATCGCGACACCCAGGCCGAGATTCAACACGGCGATGACGACCGCGGCCGCGATTGCGGTCCAGCGCATCGCCGGACGCGTGACGAAGTCGCCCATGATGTCGCGACGCGCGGTGAAGTAGACGAGCGCCGCCATCGGCACCGGCAGCACGAACGACAGCACGACCTGACTGATCAGTAGCGCCTGCGTCGCATCGACACCGACGCCGACGACGATGAACGCGGGCACCATCGTCACGAGCCGCCGCAGCCACACCGGCATCCGGAAGCCGACGAAGCCCTGCATGATCATCTGTCCGGCGAGCGTGCCGACGGCGGAGCTCGAAATGCCGGAGCTCATCAGCGACACGAGAAAGAATGCGGCGGCCGTCGTGCCGAGCAGCGGCGTCAGCGTGTGATACGCGGTCTCGATTTCCGCGACGTCGCTGAACCCCGCATGAAACGCGGCGCTCGCCATGATGACCATCGCCATGTTGATCGCGCCCGCCACCGACAGCGCGACGATCACCTCGAGGTTCGAATAGCGCACCAGCAGCCGGCGCTGTGCCGCATCGAGCCCCGGCACGCGGCGCTGCGTGAGCCCCGAGTGCAGATAGAGCGCGTGCGGCATCACCGTCGCGCCGACGATGCCGACCGACACGAGTAGCGCATCGCCGCGCGGCATCTGCGGCACGACCGCGTGCATCGCGACCTGCGCCCAGTCCACCGGCGCGATGAACATCTCCGCGAGATAGCAGAGCCCGATCAGGCTGACCAGCGCGCCGACCATGATCTCCATCGGCCGAAAGCCGTTCCGGTCGAACAGCAGGATCGCGTACGTGACGATCGCGACGACGAACATCCCGACGATCAGCGGCAGCTCGAACAGCAGCGCCAGCGCGATCGCGCCGCCGAGGAATTCCGCGAGATCGGTCGCCATCGCCGCCAGTTCGCTGACGATCCACATCGCATAGACGATCGGCCGCGGGAAGTGCTCGGCGCACAGCTCCGCGAGGTTGCGGCCCGTCACGATGCCGAGCTTCGCCGACAGCGACTGAAACAGCATCGCGATCACGTTCGCGAGCAGCACGACCCATAGCAGTGCATAGCCGAACTGCGCGCCTGCACGAATGTTGGTCGCGAAGTTGCCGGGGTCCATATACGCGACCGACGCGATCACGGCCGGCCCCGCGAACAGGAACAGCGTGCCGGGGCCGCGCCGCCTGCCGGCGAACACGTCGCGGATGCCCGACGCAGTGCGCTCGGTCAGTGGATTACGGCCGACAGTCGACATCGTCCCTCCTTCGGGAATGGGCGGCGGCACGCGGCGGCCGCGAACGGGCACTTACGATGCGCCGGAAATGCAAGGCACTTGAAAAATCCGCCGCGAAAGGCACGACAGCGCGACGACGTAGCGACGGCAATGCCGCGCGACGCGCAATCGACGGACGCCGTAAAGCAGCCGCATTCGTCCCCTTCGCGACTTCCGCCCGCGACGCACCGTGCGCCGCGTTCCGATACGGTTCGGCAGCGGTGACGACTGCTGCCCGAGCCCGCGTCGGCGCATCGTTGTCACGCAAGCATTCCGTATGCCCGGCCGCGACGGGACCGCTTCGTGCTGCATCGGCGTCGCGAAACGCGTGGACCACTCACACGGAGATGCCATGTTCATTCACAACACCCGATTGCAGTACACGGTGCGAGTCGACGCACCGAACCCCGGTCTCGCCAACCTGCTGCTCGAACAGTTCGGCGGCCCGCAGGGCGAACTCGCCGCCGCGATGCGCTACTTCACGCAGGCGATCACCGAGGAAGATCCGGGCCGCAAGGACATGCTGCTGGATATCGCCACCGAGGAGCTGAGCCACCTCGAAGTGATCGGATCGCTCGTCGCGATGCTGAATCGCGGCGCGAAGGGCGAACTCGCGGAAGCGGTCGACGAGCAGGCGGAGCTGTACCGCAAGCTGAACGGCGCGGGCAACGACAGCCACGTGACGCAGCTGCTGTACGGCGCCGGCTCGCCGCTGACGAACTCGGGCGCGGTGCCGTGGAGCGCCGCGTACATCGACACGATCGGCGAGCCGACGGCCGACCTGCGCTCGAACATCGCGGCCGAGGCGCGTGCGAAGATCATCTACGAACGGCTGATCAACGTGACCGACGATCCGAACGTGCGCGACGCGCTCGGCTTTCTGATGACGCGCGAGGTCTCGCATCAGAAGTCGTTCGAGAAGGCGCTGTATGCGATCGATGCGAACTTCCCGCCCGGCAAGCTGCCGCCGATGGAGCCGTACGATCGCGTGTACTTCCGGATGCAGCCGGACGCCGAACCGCTGATCGGACCGTGGAACCACGGCGGCGATCTGGAAGTGCGGCCGGCCGAGCCGGCGGTGGACGGTGGCACCGGCATCGCGGAAGGCATGCTCGAAGCGCAGCAGGCGGAGGCGATCGACGCGCTCGCGCAGCGATTGCGTTCGGACCCGAACTGCGACCCGACGACCGGTGCCGAGCTCGGCACCGGTGCGCCGGTCGAGCAGTCGCCGGACGCCGACAAGCCGGAGCGCAGCTGACACGTGCGCCGAGCGGGCGGGCCGCGCATGCGGCCGTCCGCCTCGTCTGTACGCGCCGCGGAGCGACCGTCATGGTGATCCATCACCTGAACTGCATCTCGACGTGCCCGCTCTGCGGGCGCCTGATGAACGGCAGTCGGCACGGCATCTTCGAACGCGGCTCGCTCGCATGCCACTGCGTATTGATCGAGACGCGCGATTCGCTGGTGCTCGTCGATACCGGCTTCGGCTTGCGCGACGTCGCCGATCCGCGTTCGCGGCTCAGCCGGTTCTTTCTCGGGCTCGTGAGTCCCGCGTTTCGCGAGGAAATGACCGCGATCCGGCAGATCGAACGGCTCGGCTACGATCCGCGCGACGTCCGCCATATCGTGCTGAGCCATCTCGACTTCGACCACGCGGGCGGACTCGACGATTTCCCAGAGGCGACCGTGCATCTGCTCGAAACCGAGCGCGCGTATGCGGCCGCGCAGCGCACCTGGATGGATCGGCAGCGCTTCCGTCCGCAGCAGTGGTCGACGTCCGGCAAGTGGCGCACGTATCCGGACGGCGGCGAGACATGGCAGGGCTTCGCGGGCGTGAAGGCGCTCGCGGGCCTGCCGCCGTCGATCCTGCTCGTTCCGCTGCGCGGCCACACGCTCGGGCATGCCGGCATCGCGATCGAGACCGCGCACGGCTGGCTGCTGAACGCGGCCGACGCGTACTTCGACGCGCGCGAGATGAATGCGAATCCGCAATGCCATGTCGGCTTGCGGATGTATCAATGGATGCTGGAGAAGGACCGCCGCGCGCGGCTCGCGAATCAGGCTGCGTTGCGCGCGCTCGCGCAGCGCCGCAACGGCGTGCTGGTGTTCAGCAGTCACGATCCGTCCGAGTTCGAACGGCTCGCGGATCGCGCGGCGGACGTGCCGGCCGGCGTACCCGCGTCGCGGCACGACGTGTGAAGTATCGGTACGACGTGAGGAAAAAAAACGGCGCAGCGCGGGTGTGACGCCGCGTGCGCCGAACGGGAGCCGCGCCGGCCGGCGACAGGCCGGCGGGCCGAGACCGGGCGGTAAGACCGCCGCTCAGTAGTCGAGGGCGGGCGACGGCGCCGGCGCCGCGCTTTCGTCCTTCGGTGCGTCGGCGACGGTCGCGTCCGTCGTCAGGATCAGGCCGGCGATCGACGCGGCGTTCTGCAGCGCGGTGCGCGTGACCTTGGTCGGATCGACGACGCCCGCTTCGACGAGATCGCCATACTCGCCGGTCGCCGCGTTGTAGCCGAAGTTGCCCTTGCCTTCGAGCACCTTCGCGATCACGACCGACGGCTCTTCGCCCGCGTTCGACACGATCACGCGCAGCGGCGCTTCAAGCGCGCGCAGCACGATCCGGATGCCGGCGTCCTGGTCGGCATTCGCGCCCTTGATGTCGGCGAGCGCCGCGCGTGCGCGCAGCAGCGCGACGCCGCCGCCCGGCACGATCCCTTCCTCGACGGCCGCGCGCGTCGCATGCAGCGCATCGTCGACGCGATCCTTCTTCTCCTTCATTTCGACTTCGGTGGCCGCGCCGACCTTGATCACCGCGACGCCGCCCGCGAGCTTCGCGACGCGCTCCTGCAGCTTCTCGCGATCGTAGTCGCTCGTCGCTTCGTCGATCTGCACGCGGATTGCCTTCACGCGCGCGTCGATGCGCGCCGGATCGCCCGCGCCGTCGATGATGATCGTGTCGTCCTTGCGCACCTCGACGCGCTTCGCGCGGCCGAGATCCTCGAGCGTGGCCTTCTCGAGCTGCTTGCCGGTTTCCTCGGAGATGACGGTCGCGCCGGTGAGGATCGCGATGTCCTCGAGCATCGCCTTGCGGCGATCGCCGAAGCCCGGCGCCTTCACCGCGGCGACCTTCAGGATGCCGCGCATCGCGTTGACGACGAGCGTCGCGAGCGCTTCGCCGTCGACGTCCTCGGCGACGATCAGCAGCGGCTTGCCGGCCTTCGATGCGGCCTCGAGGATCGGCAGCAGATCGCGGATGCTCGAGATCTTCTTGTCATGCAGCAGGATCAGCGGGTCGTCGAGATAGGCGGCCTGCTTCTCCGGATCGTTGATGAAGTACGGGCTCACGTAGCCGCGATCGAACTGCATCCCTTCGACGACTTCGAGCTCGTTCTCGAGCGACTTGCCGTCCTCGACGGTGATCACGCCTTCCTTGCCGACGCGCTCCATCGCGTCCGCGATGATCTTGCCGATCGCTTCGTCCGAGTTCGCCGAGATCGCGCCGACCTGCGCGATTTCCTTGTTGGTCGCGATCGGACGCGACAGCTTGCGCAACTCGTCGAGCACCGCGCCGACCGCCTTGTCGATGCCGCGCTTCAGGTCCATCGGGTTGATGCCGGCCGCGACGTGCTTCATCCCTTCCTGCACGATCGCCTGCGCGAGCACGGTCGCGGTCGTCGTACCGTCGCCGGCGACGTCGGCCGTCTTCGACGCGACCTGCTTGACCACCTGCGCGCCCATGTTCTCGAAGCGGTCCTTCAGCTCGATTTCCTTCGCGACCGACACGCCGTCCTTCGTGATCGTCGGCGCGCCGAAGCTGCGCTCGATCAGTACGTTGCGGCCCTTCGGGCCCAGCGTCACCTTCACCGCATCGGCGAGTACGTTCACGCCCTTCACGATCCGGCTACGCGCGCCGTCGTGGAACTTCACGTCTTTTGCTGCCATGTTGTTGCTCCGGATAATGTCGTTGTACGAAATGCCGCGCGCTCCGGCTGCGCGCCGTGCGCCGCGGTCGAATCGGGGGATCAGGCCGCCTTGCGTGCGGCGGACGATTCAGGTTCGAGTACGCCCATCACGTCCTCTTCGCGCATCACGAGCAGTTCCTCGCCGTCTACCTTCACGGTCTGGCCTGCATATTTGCCGAAGAGAACCTGGTCGCCGACCTTCAATTGCAGCGGGCGCTGCGAGCCGTCCTGGAGCAGCCGGCCGCTGCCGACTGCGATGACTTCGCCCTGCTCGGGCTTTTCCGCGGCGGAGTCGGGAATCACGATGCCCGAGGCCGTCGTCCGCTGCTGTTCGATTCGCTTGACGATAACCCGGTCGTAGAGGGGACGAATCTGCATTTTCATCTCCTGAGCGATGAGATCACCAAAAAGGAATCCGACCGCGCACGCGGGGCGCATGGCTCGCGTGCGGTCGTGCCGTCGATTGGCGGAAAGCGAAATAGTGGCGCCCGCCGCGCGCTTCAAGAGGCCGACGAATCGCGAATACGTAACAAAATGTTTCAGCGCAGCAGGATGCCGCGGACGTCGCCGAGGCGGTACACGGTGCGCGCCGCGCGGGCCACGCGACGCGGGCGCGGCACGATCGGCCGTGGCGCGATCGGACACGGCGGGCGGCGGCCGCCGTCGGCGTCGAGCGTGTCGTCGCGCTCGTCGAGGGCACGCCACAACCCGCCCTTCACGGGCCGGAACATCCACCGCAGGTAGCCCTTGCGCGCGGCCAGCTGCATCAGCTCGCCGCGATCGGGCGCGCCGTCGACGAGATGGTGCTCGGCCGGTGCGCCGCTGTCGTAGTCGCCGAATGCCTGGCGGCACGCGAGCGCTTCGGATGCCGGCGCGCCGATCTCGGTGCACGCGCGCCGCTCGATGCGTTCGAGCTCCCATGCGCCGAGCCGCCACGCGGCGTCGAGCAGCATCGCGTCGACCGCTTCGAACGCGTGCCACGCGCTGCCGATCTGGATCGCGCAGCCCGGCACGGGGCGCGGCGGTATCGCGATGCCCGGCAACTCGAGCGGCGTTTCGCGCCGAAAGCCGTGCCAGTGCAGGATCGCGATCAGCGGCGTGTTCACGCGTGCCGCCGCCGTCACGGTCACCGCGTACAGCGGCAGCCGCATCGCGTCCATCTGCTCTTCCACGATGTCGAATAGATCCATGAAGCCTCCGTATGTGCTGGGTCGAAGAGCCTCTTGAAATTCGCGTTTGCCGATCTATTTTAGGTGTCGCTCAAGGCAGCCGCTGTTTGCGCGCTGCGTGTTTCGATCGGTGTGTCGACGAAGCGGTCGCGGACGGACGAACGGTCACGCGTCGTCCGGTTGCCGTTCGACGCGCGGCTCGATCGGAAGCCCGCGACGAGCCACGCCCGCCCTCTTCGTGTCGCAAGCCGGCGCATCGTTCCTGCGCCGACCGCCGTGCGGCGCGCGCCGTTGCGCTTGCCGCGATCGCGCCACGGGCCGAACGCCGAACGCCGAACGCCGACCGATCGAACCGCGCACGTCGCTGCACTGCGCGCCGCCGCGTTCATTTCCGACGATCGAACCCGAGAGACGAACATGCTCAGCCCTCACGAATTCGCGACACTGATGCTGGTCCGTCATGCGCCCGATCAGCTCGATATGACCCGCGCCGAACTGGACACGTTGCTGGAACGCCAGCTCGTGATGCTCGAACATGCCGCCGGCGGTACGCGGCGCGCGCATCTGACCGCGCGCGGCCGCTCGCTGCTGGACGCGTTCGATCCGACGCCGCCGGCGCCCGCACGCCGACGTCCGCCGCCGCTCGAAGTCAACGTGGCCGACGATGCGCCGCCGCCGCACGCGCGCATCGCCGCGAACCCGGCCAACGACGGCGTATCGGAAAGCAGCGCGTGAATGCGCCGCGCGCCGCAGGCACAGGCACGCGGCAATATTTCCTTTAAGGAAACGCTGATTTATTCGGCTCGGCGGTCATCGCAGACGTAGCCGAGGA
>NZ_JBQYLP010000048.1:0-46640 GCF_052683555.1 Burkholderia sp. BC1 | reverse complement strand
AACTTTTTTCACTACATCGTTGCGACTGCGGGGTTCTTCTTCCTTCGTCGGGCGGGCGCTCTATGCTGCAGCACACGTCCGACTCCGCTTCCCCTCTCGCGCCGCGTTTCCGTTAGCGCGAAAGAGGCGTGATTCTATGCAGCCCGCGCCCAACGCGCAAGGGGTTTCGCGAAAAAAATCCAGGGTCCCGCACGCTGTCGCGCGCGGGGCCCTGGATCGACACGCCGGAACGCTCAGGCCGCGCGTACCTGCCGCGCGACGATCTCCATATAGTGATCGAGATCCGGCGTCGGCTTGCCCTCGGCCTTGGCCGTATCGTCCCAGCGGCGCAGACGCAGCGCGTCCTCCGCATACGGACGCCGCATGAACGTCGCCGCCTCCTCTTCGCCGAACACGCCGCCCTGCAGCGCGAGGCTGCGCACCGAGTCCGGCGACAGACTCTCGAGATAGCCGGCGTCCGTCCGGCACAGGCAGCGCTTCGCGTCGACGTGCAGCCGGATCGGCTCGAGCACCGCGTCCGAAAACAGCGGCCGCAGAAACGGCAGCACGAAATACTGATGCAGATCGTCGATCCCGCGCGCGCTCGGTGTCTCGCCCTGGCGATTCAGCAAATGCCCGAGGTCGTGCAGAAACGCAGCCGCGACGAGCGCCTCGTCGGCGCCGGCCTCTTCCGCCAGCAGTCCGCTCTGCAGCGCATGCTCGAGCTGCGTCACCGGCTCGCCGCTATACGCGACATGGCCGTGCTCGCGATACAACCGATCGATGTCTTCCACTGTCAGCGCCATTGCGTCACTCCCAAGGCAACGAGAAGGTCTTCAGGTTCGTGAAGCTCTTCATCGCTTCCTGAACGCCTTCCTTGTAACCGAGCCCCGAATCCTTGATCCCGCCGAACGGCGTCAGCTCGATCCGGTATCCAGGCACTTCCCATACGTTCACCGTCCCCACGTTCAGCTCGTTCACGAATCGCACGACCGCCGCCGTACTGTCGGTGCACACACCCGACGACAGCCCGAACGCGGTGCCGTTGCTGATCCGGATCGCGTCGTCGATCGTGTCGAACGCGATCACCGGCGACACGGGGCCGAACGTCTCCTCGCGAACGAGCGTCATCGACGGATCGACGCGGTCGAGCACGGTCGGCGCATACAGCGCGCCGCGGCGAACGTTGCCGGTGAGCAGGCGCGCGCCATGCGCGAGCGCGTCGGCGACGCGCGCTTCGAACAGCCGCGCCGCCGCATCGTCGATCACCGTGCCCATTTCGTTGGTCGGATCGAACGGATCGCCATACCGCCACGCGCGCGTCTTCTCGACGAGCGCCTCGGTAAACGCCGGCGCGATCGAGCGCTGCACGAGAATGCGCTTGACCGCCGTACAGCGCTGCCCCGAATTCCGGTACGAGCCGAGCGCGGCGAGCGACGCCGCGCGTTCGGGATCGGCATCGTCGAGCACGATCAGCGGATCGTTGCCGCCGAGCTCGAGCACGACGCGCCGGTAGCCAGCCTTCGCCACGATCGCCTTGCCGATCGCCACGCCACCCGTAAACGTGATCAGCGAGGCCTGCGCGTGCGTGACGAGTTCGCCGGCAATCTCGCGCGGATCGCCGGTCAGCACCTGCAGCATCGGTTCGGGCAACCCGGCTTCGTACAGCAGGTCCGCCAGATAGAACGCCGACAGCGGCACCTTCTCCGACGGCTTCACGATCACGCGGTTGTTGGTCGCGATTGCCGGCGCGATCTTGTGCGCGACCTGATTCATCGGGTGATTGAACGGCGTGATCGCGACGATGACGCCCTCGAGCGGCTGTCGCTGCGAGAACACGCGCCGCGCCTTGCCGTGCGGCGTCAGATCGCACGAGAAGCTCTGCGCGTCGTCGCGCAGCGCCTCGACCGCCGCGAACTTCAGCACGTCGGCGACGCGGCCGATCTCGTAGCGCGAATCCTGCTTCGACAGGCCCGACTCCAGCGTGATCAGATCGGACGCCTCTTCCGCACGTTCGCGCAGCAGCGCGGCCGCCCGCTCGAGAATCTGCGAGCGTTCGTAGCGCGTGAGCGTCGGTCGGTAAGCGGCGGCATAGTCGAACGCGGCGCGCACGTCGTCGACGCTCGCGAGCGGCGCGGTGCCGACACGCGTGCCGGTATACGGATCCGTCACGTCGAACGTGCGTTCACGCGCCGCACGCGTGCCGCACCAGCGCAGCGCCTCGGCGCGAAACGCGGGGTGGTCCTGTCGCGGATGGGCCATCATCGCGCGACCCGGTTCAGCACGAAATCGAACACGTCGAAATTTCGCGGACGGCGCTCGACGTCGCGCCGCTCGATCCGGCGGTTGAATAGCAGCGGCACTTCCTGCTCCGACACACCGCCGTGCGAACGCAGCGGCACGGTCAGTCCCGACAGATCGTGGTCGCGCTCACGCGTGCCGAGCGTCGTGTCGCGGCGCGCGATCACGACGAGGTCGCCGATCCGGTCGGCCGGCAGCGAGAAGCGTGCGGCGGCTTCCGCGTTGTCGAGTACGCATTCGACGCCGTCCAGGCCGCCGACACGCCACATCGCGTCGGTGCGATCGATGGCAGGCGCGAGATAGACGGTCGCGAACGAGCCGAGCGCGCCGTGATGCACGACATACGGATCGGTGATCGGCAGGATCACGCGTGCGGCGCGCGCGCCGAGCCAGCCGTCGAGCGCGTCCTGCAGATAGACGACGTTCGGCCGGCCCGTCGCCGGATCGTGCTTCGCGTTCATCCCGTGATCGGCCGTGATGCCGATCGCCCAGCCGAGCGCGTCGAGTTGCGCGAGATAGCGGTCGGTCATCGCATAGAACGCATTCGCGCCGACACTGCCGGGCGCGCACTTGTGCTGCACGTAGTCGGTCGTCGACAGATACATCAGATCGATCTGGCGCGTCTGCGCGAGCCGCACGCCGGCGGCGAACACGAATTCGGACAGTGCGGCGCTATAGACGTCCGGCGACGGCAGCCCGACCCAGTCGAGCACGTCCGCAATGCCGTTTTCCGCGAGATTCGCCTGCGCGGCCTTCTCCGCCGAAAAGCACACGCCGTTCAGTTGCCAGCCGAGCAGCCGGCGCAGCTTGTCCTTCGCGGTGACGACGGCCACGCGCGCACCGGCGTCCGATGCGGCCGCGAGCAGCGTGCCCGCGCGCAGATAGGCCGGGTCGTTCATCATGACCTCGGCGCCGCGCCCGCCGTCGGCGTCCGGATCCCAGAAATAGTTGCCGCAGATCCCGTGTACCGACGGCGGCACGCCGCAGACGATCGATACGTTGTTCGGGTTCGTGAAGGTCGGCACGACGCAGTCGGCGCGCCATGCGCTGCCTTCGGCGAGCATCCGGCCGATGAACGGCGCGACGCCGGCGTCCACCGCGCGCGCCAGATCGTCGTACCCGCAGCCGTCGATGCAGACGACCGCCGTCGGCTCGGACGGCAGGCGGTAGCGACGGCCGTTGACGTCGACGAACCGATCGGCGAGATTCGCCGGCGCGCCGCGCGAGGCAGGCGCCGCGCCCGGTGCGCGCACCGCGAACGCGGCGTTCATGCGGCGCCCCGCGTGCCGCGCGGCACGCGCGCGGCGATCAGCAGCAGCGCCGCGAGCGACGCACCGAGCATCAGCAGCGACAGCGCCGACGCAGGCAGGTAATAGCCGCGCTCGACCTGACCGATCACGACGATCGGCACGGTCGCGAAGCCGGGCGGATAGACGGTCAGCGTCGCACCGAGCTCGCCGAGCGACAGCGCGAAGCCGAGCGCGAGGCTCGCGCGCAGCGCCGGCACGAGCTGCGGCAGCAGCACGCGGCGCAGCACCATCGCGGGCGGTGCGCCGAGACTCGCGGCGGCTTCGCGCAGCACGGTCAGCTCAGGACGCAGCGCCGCAGCCGCGCAGCGATAACAGAACGGCAGAATCAGCGCGAGCTGCACGAGCACGACGATCGCCGCCGAGCTCGACAGATCGACGGGCTTCTGGTGATAGGCGATCAGCACCGCGAGCCCGAGCACGACGCTCGGTACGCCGTTCGGCACCATCACGAGCGCATCGACGACCGCGCCGATCCCGCGCCGGTCGCGCCCTTCCAGCGCGAGCGCAAGCCACAGCCCGAGCAGCGTGCCGAGCGCCGCTACGCCGAATCCGATCTCGAGGCTCGTCAGCAGCGCATCGTATTCCGGCGACCCGAGCCGCGCGAACCAGCGCAGGCTGTAGCCGGCCGGCAGGATCGTGCCGGACCACTGCGTCGCCACGCTCGACAGCGCGACGACGATCACCGGCAGCACGAACAGCCAGAAGCACGCGAACGCAGCGAGCGCGAGCGCGGCGCGCGCGGCATGTTTGAGCAGCGCATCGCGCCAGTCGGCGCGGCGCCGTGGCACCGCGTGCGCGACGTGAATTTCAGCGGACATCGTTTCCTCCCGTCGCACGACGGTTCACGCGGCGATAAACGGCATACAGCGCGAGCGACAACGCGAGCATCGCGACCGCGCCGGCCGACGCGGTCGGCAGGTCGAGATCGACGGTCGCACTGCTGTAGATCGCGACCGGCAGCGTAACGAGCCTTGCGCTGCCGAGCACGAGCAGAATCCCGAATTCGTTCAGCGTCAGCAGGAAGCACAGCACGGTGCCGGCCGCGATGCCGGGCCACGCGATCGGCAGCACGACGCGACGCGCGAGCATCCATCCTGACGCGCCGAGGCTGCGCGCCGCTTCGATCAGCCGCAGGTCGAGCGTCGCGAACGACGCGAGCGTCGGACGTACGACGAACGGCGTATAGAACACCGTCTGCGCGAGGATCACGCCGCCGATGCCGAACAGGAAATCGAGCGGCGGCGACTCGAGATGGAACAGCTGCTGCAGCGCGATGCTGACCGAGCCCTGCGAGCCGTACAGGAAGATCAGCGTGAACGCGACGAGGAACGACGGGAACGCGACATACAACTCCAGGAACCGCGTCACGAGCGCCGCGCCGGGGAACGGCCTGAAAAACAGCAGCGCGGCCAACATCACGCCGAGCAGCGACGCGGTGCCGGCGCTCGCGAACAGCACGCCGAGCGTCGTCAGCAGCACCTGGCGCGTGTCGGGGTTGCCGAAGAAAGTCCGGTACGCGGCGAAACTCAGCCCGTGATCGCCGGACAGGCTCAGCAGCACGAGCCGCACCAGCGGATAGACGACGAGCGGGCCGAGCACGACGATCGCGAGCGCGAGCAGATGGAAATCGGCGATGCGCTTGCGGCGCTTCGCGGCGGCCGCGTGCGCGGCGGCCGACGCGCGCACTTGCGGCGGCAGGCCGGCTTCAGGGCTCGATAAGGACGACATCGTCTGCCTCGCAATGCAGGGAAACGCGCGCGCCGCGCGCCGGCGCCGCCGCGCGGCCGCGTTGCATCGTCACGCGCACCGGTTCGTCCGGCGCCGCGTCGAGCACGACCGCGATCGACAGGTCCGCGCCCTGCCATTCGACCGACGCCACGGTGCCGTGCAGCCCGCCCGCCGCGAGCGGCATCACGGTCAGGCGCTCGGGCCGTACGCAGGCGACCTTGTCGCGCACGTCGTGGCGCGGATCGCCGAGCGGGAAAATCACGTGCGGCGGCAGCAGGTTCGCCGGGCCGAGATAGCGCGCGACGTAGCCGTCGTTCGGCGCGTCGTACAGCTGCTGCGGCGTGCCGAGCTGCGCGATGCGTCCGTCGCGCAGCAGCAGCGCGCGATCGGACAGCACGAGCGCATCGTCGCGGTCGTGCGTCACGCAAACGACGGTCAGATTCGGCAGCCGCTCGTGCAGCGCCTTCAGTTCGCTGCGCACCGACGCGCGCAGGTTCGCATCGAGTGCGGACAGCGGCTCGTCGAGCAGCAGCACGTCGGGCTCGATCACGAGCGCGCGCGCCAGCGCGACGCGCTGCTGCATCCCGCCCGACAGCTGCGCCGGCAGATGATGACCGGCATCGCCGAGCTGCACGAGCTTCAGCGCGTCGGCGACGCGCCGCGTGACCTCGGGCGACGCCATGCGGCGCGCGCGCAGGCCGAATGCGACGTTCTCGAACACTGACAGGTGCGGAAACAGCGCGTAATTCTGGAACAGCAGACCGAGATTGCGCTTGTGCGGCGGCGCATCGGTCAGATCGCGGCCGGCAACGGTCAACGTGCCGGTCAGGCCGTCGGCCTTCACGAACCCGGCGATGAAGCGCAGCAGCGTCGTCTTGCCGCAGCCGCTCTTGCCGAGCACGGTCAGAAATTCGCCGGCGCCGATCGACAGCGACAGATCCTCGAGCACCGTGCGCGCGCCGTAGCGCACGCTCAGATGCTCGATCTGCACGCCGCCCGGCGCGCCGGACCGCAGCGTCGTGCGCGGCTCGGCGGCGCCGAATGCGCCGGGATGGGTCAGGGCGGTATCCACCAGGGTCATCCTCTTGCTCACGGGAACGGGCAGCGCGCGCCGCTCACTTCGGCTTCACGACGTCGAGCGGCTTGCCCGAGCTGCCGATCACATCCTTCTTCCAGCGCTCGAGCCACACCGGCTTCTTCGCCATCACCTGGTTCCAGTCGACCGGAATCAGCTTCACGCCCGCAATCGCCTTTTTCACCGCCTCGCCGTTCTTGCCGGTCAGCGGCACGTCGGTGCGACCCGGAATGCCATACATGTCCGGCACCTTCGACTGCACGTCGGTCGACATCAGATAGTCGATCAGCTTCTTGCCGGCGTCCTGGTTCGGGCCGCCCTTGATCAGACCGATGCCGTACGGGAGCTGGAACGTCGTCGGCTGGTCGCCTTCCTTCGCCGCGAGAAAGATCGGCTTGACCGACAGCGCGCCGTGCTCGGCGTCGTCGAGATCCATCTGCAGATCGCCGTTCGCGACCGCGATCTCGTTGCGCGACAGCAGCACGTTCAGGTAGCCCGTGCCCTTCGTGTGGAATTTCACGCTCTGCGACAGCTTCGCGAGATAGTCGAACGCCTTGTCCTCGCCCATCAGCGACGTCGTCAGGATCAGCACCGCCATCCCGTCGCCGGCCGTCGCCGGGTTCGAGTACGCGACCTTGCCCGCATAGCTCGGCGACAGCAGATCGGCAAACGTCTTCGGCTGGTTCTTCACGACTTCCGGGTTGATCGCGAACGAGAAGTAGTTGTTCACGAACGTCGCCCACGTGCCGTCCTCGGCCTTCGCGATCGCCGGCACGTTCTTGTAGTTCACGCTCTGATATGCCTGCAGCAGCCCCATCTGGCGCGCCTGCTGGATGAACGGCGGCAGCGTGACGATCACGTCGGCCTTCGGCGAATTCTTCTCGATGTTCGCGCGGTTCACGACCTCGCCGCTGCCGGCCGTCACGATGTTCACGCGCACGCCTTCCTTCTTCTCGAAGGCGGGCAGCACGTCGCGATACAGGTTCTCGAGGCCGTCGGCCGTATACAGCACGACCGCGTTCGCCGCATGCGCGGGCAGCGCCGCGCCTTGCAGCAGGCCCGCCGCGCACGCGGCCAGCGCCAGCTTGCGGAACGCGCCGGCAGCGGCGCGCGTGGAATTCTGCAGTGTCATCTCACTTCTCCGTAGGCGGTACACCAAACGGCCGGGGCACGTCCGGCTCTGCGCTGCGGGCCGGCCGCGCGCCATGCGGCGGTTCCGGCCCGAGCGGTTGTCGATCGGGGCGAGCCGGCCGATCGGCCCGCGTCGCCGCCGCGCACGGCGCTCGTGCGCGGCACCCGAAGGATCACAGCGTTCGATGACAAACCCGTGACGCGCGCCACAATTTCCACAAAATGACACATTTTGCCAATATCCTGCAAGTCACTCAGAAATGCCGCCCGGCGTTTCGTCCGATCCTTGCTGGAGAAAACCATGTCCGACCCGATCCTGCTGACGCCCGGCCCGCTCACGACGTCCGCCACAACTCGCCACGCAATGCAACATGACTGGGGCTCGTGGGATGCCGCGTTCAACCGGCTGACGGCGAGCGTCTGCGCGGACCTCGTCGAGATCGCGCACGGCGGCGACGAATACGTCTGCGTCCCGATGCAGGGCAGCGGCACGTTCGCGGTCGAGGCCGCGCTCGGCACGCTCGTGCCGCGCGACGGCGTCGTGCTGGTGCCGGAAAACGGCGCGTATTGCACGCGCATCCTGACGATCCTCGAACGGCTGGGCGTCACCGCGATCGCGCTGCCGTTCGGCGAGGATGCGGCGGTCGACGCGGCCGCGGTCGACGCGATGCTCGCGCGCGAGCCGCGCATCACGCACGTCGCGCTCGTGCATCTGGAAACGAGCGCCGGCATCCTGAACCCGCTCGACGCGATCGCCGCCGTCTGCCGGCGGCATGGCAAGCGACTGATCGTCGACGCGATGAGCTCGTTCGGCGCACTGCCGATCGCGCTTGCGGGCAGCGGCATCGACGCCTTGATCTCGGCCAGCGGCAAATGCCTCGAAGGCGTGCCCGGCATGGGATTCGCGATCGTGCGGCGCGACGCGCTCGACGCGTGCGCCGGCCACGCGCGCTCGCTCGCGCTGGATCTGCACGATCAGTACGCGTATCTGCGGAGGACCGGCCAGTGGCGCTTCACGCCGCCGACGCACGTGGTCGCCGCGTTGCGCGCCGCACTCGATCAGTATCGGGCGGAAGGCGGGCAGCCTGCGCGTGGCGCGCGCTACCGCGAGAACTGCCGCACGCTGATCGAATCGATGCGAGCGCTCGGCTTCGTGCCGTTTCTCGATGCGGGCATTCAGGCGCCCGTAATCGTCACGTTCCATGCACCGGCCGATCGCGCGTATGCGTTCCGCCCGTTCTACGATGCCGTACGCGATGCGGGTTTCATCCTCTATCCGGGCAAGCTCACGCGCGTCGAGACCTTCCGCGTCGGCTGCATCGGTGCGATCGACGCCGCCGATATCCGCCGCGCAGTGGCCGCCATCGCGCGTGCGATCGAGTCGCTCGGCATCGCGCTGCAACCGGCGTGAAGCTATAAAAAAGCCCGGCGGCCTGGGAGGCCGCCGGGCGAATGCACGACTGCTGCGTGGAGCCGATGCTTAGAGTTCGATCCGCTTGATGTCGCCGACGACGAAGATGTACGACAGCGCGCCGATCAGCGCGATCGCGCCGATGAACACGAGCGCACCGACGAACGAACCGGTCGAGGCGACGATGAAGCCGACGACGAGCGGCGTGACGATGCCCGCGAGGTTCGCCGCGAGGTTGAAGATGCCGCCCGTCACGCCGAGCAGGCCGTCCGGCGCGATGTCGGACACGAGCGTCCAGCCGAGCGCGGCCATCCCCTGCGCGAAGAACGCGACCGACATGATGGCGATCACGGCCTCGTTGCTCTGCACGTAGTTCGCGAGAATGATCGTCGATGCGAGCAGCAGGCCGGCGATGATCGGCAGCTTGCGCGCGAGGTTCGCGGACTTGCCGCGACGCAGCAGCCAGTCGGAGAAGATCCCGCCGAACATCACGCCGACCGATGCAGCGATGAACGGCATCACCGCGAAGAAGCCGATCTTCAGCCAGCCCATATGGCGCTCGGTCGCAAGATAGGTCGGGAACCAGGTCAGGAAGAACACGAGCGTCGAGTTGCCGGCGAACTGGCCGAGGCAGATGCCCGCGAGCTGGCGCTTCTTGAGCAGCCGGCCGGCCATCGCCCAGCTGAACGCCTTCTGCGCCGGCTTGTCGTTCTTGCGCACGCCGTGCACGAGACCGCCGCCCGCCTCGATATAGGCGAGCTCCGCGGCGTTCGCGCCCGGATGATTGCGCGGCTCGTGATAGAACTTCCACCAGACGAGCCCGAACAGGATGCCGGCCGCACCGACGACCCAGAACAGCGAACGCCAGCCGAATGCGCCCATCAGCGCGAACAGCACGGGGCTGAAGAACGCGAGGCCGATGTATTCGCCGACCGTGTAAGTGCCGGTCGCCATCGCGCGCTCGTTCTGCGGGAACCACGTCGCGACCACGCGGCTGTTGGTCGGAAAGCACGGCGCCTCGCTGAGGCCGAGGCCGAGCCGGCATGCGAGCAGCGTCGCGACGCCCGGCACGAAGCCCTGCAGGAACGTGCAGAGCGACCACAGCGTCATCGACCAGTAATAGGTGACCTTGCTGCCGAAGCGGTCGAGAACGAGACCGCCCGGCACCTGCGCGACCACGTACGTCCACGAGAACGCCGAGAACATGATGCCCATTACTGCCGCGTTGATGCCGAGCTCCTTCGTCAGCTGCGGCGCCGCCACGCCGAGCACGGTGCGGTCGAGATAGTTGATCATCGTGCCGATCGCGAGCAGCGCGAGGATCTTGTAGCGCGCCGACGTGCGCCGGGCCGCGCCGGCGGCGGCCTGCGCCGGCGCGGCGCTCGTACGGGTGGAGTGCTGCATGGTCGTCTCCTGGTCTCTCTTTATGTCGATGGGTCAGCGCGCGACGAGCGACTGAAAGTGCTCGAACATCCGCTCGGCGTCGGGCGTGCGTCCGGTGAAGAGTTCGAACGCATCGACCGCCTGGTAGACGGCCATGCCGCCGCCGGGCAGCGTCGCGCAGCCCGCCGCGCGTGCCGCGCGGATCAGTTCGGTTTCGAGCGGGAAATACACGATGTCGGCCACCCACATGCCGACGTGCAGCAGTTCGGCGGGCAGCGGCAGGCCGGGATGCTTGATCATGCCGGTCGGCGTCGCGTGGATCAGGCCGGTCGCCGCGCGCATCGCGGCCGCCAGCGCATCGCCGGACGGCGTGCCGCCCGCCACGACGCGCGCAGCCGCGAAACGCTGCTGCAGTTCGCCGGCGAGCGAGGCGGCGCGCGTGGCGTCGACGTCGAACAACGTCAGTTCGGCCGCGCCCATCTGCAGCGCCGCATGCGTGACGGCCGCGCCCGCGCCGCCCGCGCCGAGCTGCACGACGCGCTCGAGCGACGCGCCCGGCAGCCCGCGCCGGAACGATTTCGCGAAACCGGACCAGTCGGTGTTGTGGCCGATCCGGCGGCCGTCGCGGAACAGCACCGTGTTGACCGCGCCGAGCGCACGCGCATCGTCGGACAGTTCGTCGAGGTGCTCGATCACGCGCTGCTTGCACGGATGCGTGATGTTCAGGCCGTTGTATCCCATGCGCTGCGCGGCATCGAGCAGCACGGGCAGTGCGTCGACGCTCAGCCCGAGCGCGTCGAGGTCGATGCGTCGGTACACGTAGCCGAAACCCTGCCGGAATCCTTCTTCTTCATGCATCGCGGGCGACAGCGATCCGCCGATGCCCTGGCCGATCAGGCCGATCAGAAACGACGGACGATTCATCGCGCGGCTCCCCGCCCAAGAAGCGTCGCCATGCGCTGCAGCGCGAAGATGTAGCCGTCGGTGCCGCAGCCGCAGATCACGGCTTCGGCGAGCGCCGCCACGTACGAATGGTGGCGGAATGCCTCGCGGCGGTGCACGTTCGAAATATGCACTTCGATCACGGGCTTCGCGATCGCGGACAGCGCATCGGCCAGCGCGACCGACGTGTGCGTATAGGCGGCGGGGTTGATCACGATGCCGTGCGTGTCGTGGCGCGCGGCATGCAGCCAGTCGATCAGCTCGTGTTCGGCGTTCGACTGACGGAAGTCGAGATCGAGCCCGAGCGACTCGGCCTCGGCGCGACAGCGCTGCTCGACGTCGGCCAGCGTTTCGGCGCCGTAGATATGGGGCTCGCGGGTGCCCAGCAGATTGAGGTTCGGCCCGTTCAGCACCAGGACCTTGTGCTTGCTCATCAGGATTCTGCTCCAAAAATCGGGGCGGACCGTTGCGGCGACCGCCCCGCGACATCAGGAATGGACGCTAGTGTGCGCTCGCACATGCCGGTTGTCTTTTCGGGTTTTCGCTTATTTGTACCATCTAGTTAGTTTGTATAATTCGCTACACTCCCCCAGTAAACTCGGGATATGGCGCGCGCGTCGAATTCAACGACTGGTTCATTCAGGGTCGGTTCGGGCGGCGCCGCCCGTTCTCCGCAGGATCCGCCCATGCAGCGCTCGATCGCCACCGTTTCCCTGTCCGGCACGCTCGCCGAAAAGCTCGCCGCCATTCAGGCCGCGGGCTTCGACGGCGTCGAAATCTTCGAGAACGATCTCGTCTACTTCGACGGATCGCCGGCCGACGTCCGGCGCATGGCGGCCGATCTCGGCCTCGACATCGTGCTGTTCCAGCCGTTTCGCGATTTCGAGGGCGTAAGCGCCGCGCAGCTCGCGCGCAATCTCGACCGCGTGCGCCGCAAGTTCGACGTGATGCATGCGCTCGGCACCGACCGCATTCTGGTCTGCAGCAACGTGTCGCCCGACACCATCGCCGACGACGCGCTGCTCGTCGACCAGCTCGGCGCGCTCGCGGAAGCCGCGCGCGAAGCGGGCGTCGTCGTCGCGTACGAGGCGCTGGCGTGGGGCCGCGTCGTGAAGCGCTACGGGCATGCGTGGCAGCTCGTGAACGCCGTGAACAGCCCGCATCTCGGCCTCGCGCTCGACAGCTTCCACACGCTGTCGCTCGACGATTCGCCCGATGCGATCGCCGACATTCCCGGCGAGCGCATCGCGTTCGTGCAGATCGCCGACGCGCCGAAGCTCGCGATGGACGTGCTCGAATGGAGCCGCCATTACCGCTCGTTTCCCGGCCAGGGCGACTTCGACCTCGCGCGCTTCACCGCGCGCGTGATCGAATCGGGCTATACGGGGCCGCTGTCGCTCGAGATCTTCAACGACGGCTTTCGCGCGGCGCCGACCGCAATCACGGCCGCCGACGGCCATCGCTCGCTGCTGTATCTCGAAGAGCTCACGCGTGCGCAGCTCGCCGCCGACGGCCGCGCGCCGGCGGCCGATCAGCCGCTGTTCGCGCCGCCGGCGCCGCCCGCGCACGTCGAGTTCCAGTTCATCGAATTCGCGGTCGACGCGCAGGCCGCGGCCACCGTCGGCGACTGGCTGCGCCGGATGCGCTTCCGGCTCGCCGGCCGCCACCGCTCGAAGGACGTCACGCTGTTTCAGCACGGCGCCGCGTCGATCGTGCTGAACGCCGAGCGCGACTCGTTCGCCGATGCGTTCTTCCAGCAGCACGGGCTGTCGCTCTGCGCGTCGGCGTTCCGCGTCGACGATGCGAAAGTCGCGTTCGAACGCGCGGCAGGCTTCGGATATGCGCCGTTTTCCGGCCGCGTCGGGCCGAACGAGCGCGTGTTGCCGAGCGTGAAGGCGCCGGACGGCAGCCTCGACTATTTCGTCGACGAAGCGCCGAACGGGCCGACGCTGTACGAATCCGACTTCGTGCTGACCGACATCGACGGCCCGACCGAAGTCGGCCCGCTGACCGGCATCGACCACGTCTGTCTCGCGCTGCCGGCCGACGCGCTGGATACATGGATCCTGTTCTTCAAGACCGCGTTCGGGTTCGAGGCCGAGCGCAGCTGGCTCGTGCCCGACCCGTACGGGCTCGTGCGCAGCCGCGCGGTGCGCAGCGCGGACGGCTCCGTGCGGATCGCGCTGAACGCGTCGGTCGACCGGCACACGGCCGTCGCCGAATCGCTGAACCGCTACCACGGGACGGGGCTGAATCATGTCGCGTTCCGCACCGACGACATCGTGAAGGCGATCGCGGCGTTCGCCGCCGATGGCGTGTCGTTCCTGCGCATTCCGGCCAATTACTACGACGATCTCGCGGCGCGCTACGGATTGTCGGACGAGATGATCGACACGCTCAGCACGCACCATCTGCTCTACGACCGCGACGAACGGGGCGGCGAATTCCTGCACGCGTATACGGAGCTGGTCGACAACCGCTTTTCGTTCGAGCTCGTCGAGCGGCGCGGCGGATACGACGGTTACGGCGCCGCCAATGCGGCCGTGCGGCTCGCCGCGCAGGCGCAGCGGCGCAAGTAGCGCGCGGCATCGCACCACACACCGGGCCGGCGGCGTTACATGCGGTAACGCGATGCTGGTGCGATCGCACGTCGCGCGGTGCCGTTTTAAGAATCGCTTAAGTCTCGGCCGGCACCATCCGCATCCAGCCCTGAAGAATTTCTCAAAAAAGGAGGACAGCGATGAGCGCCGTAGAAGCACCCGCGGGCCGCCCGGCCGCGCCCCCTGCCAAGAAGACGATGCTGCGCCGCCTGCTCAGCCATCACGAAATCGCGACGCTGCTCGTGCTGCTGCACGCGCCGATCGGCGCGAACGCGAAACCGGAATTGCCCGCGCTGCAGGAAGCGGGCCTCGTCGAGATGGTCAAGCTCGACGCCGATGCCGCGCCGAGCTTCCGCCTGACGAAAGACGGCACGGCCGTCCTCAAGGGGCTCGGCTACCGCTGAGCCGCCGCCTCCGCCGCGCTGCCGCGCGCGCTCCGTTCCCCCGCCCGATCCTGCAGCATCATCCGGTACTCCGTCGGCGTCACGCCGACGGTCGCCTTGAACTGGCGCGTAAACGCGCTGTGATCCGTATACCCGCATAACGCCGCGACGTCGGTCACCTTGTCGTGCGTGACCAGCAGCGCCGTGGCCGCATCGAGGCGCGTCTTCAACAGCACCTGACGCGGCGTCAGGTGAAACACCTTGTGGAAATAGCGCTCGAGCTGCGCGACCGACATCCCCGCCATCTGCGCGAGCTGCTTCAGGTTCAGCGGCTGCACGTAGTGATCCTGGATGTGCTGGACGACGTCCGCGAGCTTGCTGTAGGCCGGATGCGAACCTTCGTGCGCCTTCAGGTCGCGCGAAATGCCGGCGAGGCCGACGACCTTGCCCGACGCATCGCGCAGCGGCTCCTTGCAGGTCAGGCACCAGCCGGGCTGACGCCCCGGATACAGATGCAGCTCGAGCTGATCGGTCAACTGCTGGCCCGCGTTGATCGTCGCCATGTCCTGCTCGAAATAGCTGCGCCCGAAACGGCGCGGAAAGACTTCGTCGGTCGTCTTGCCGAGCAGGTCGCGCTTGTCCTTGTAGCCGCAGCGCAGCGCCAGCGTGCGATTGACGAGCGCGTAGCGGCCGTTGGCGTCCTTCACGAAGAAAGCGACATCGGGCAGCGCGTCGAACACCGGCTCGAGCAGGCGAAAGTGCGCGAGCATCGCGCCGAGATCGGCGTTGTCGGTCCGATACCGCAACGTATCGGACAGGCTGTGAGGCGGTACGGCAAGCGTGGGCGTCATCCCGGCATCCGTGAAACAAGTAGGCGATGGCGACGATTATAGAAGTGCGCGGCGTAATGCATCGCGAGCCGCGGGCACGCGTGCGCGCACGGTGGCGCACGACGGTCGGCGCGGGACGCCGCGCGCGGCGCCCGCAACCCGCCGCGGCATTCGACGCATGCGGCTACGACAGTGCCGACGCGTGCCGCGCCGCGACAGGCCGCCATCGTAGAAAGCCCGGCGCGCCGCGTCTTGGCCGGATTACGCACGCCGGATGACGATTTGCGCATATATCAGGGTAATCGACGATATGCCGAAATCGTCGCGGCCCGCGCACCGAACGCGCAAGACGTGCGCATTTTCGCTACCTAGACTTCGCTGCACAGTCACGAGACGACAACCGGTCGCCGCCGCGGCGCGCCGTCCGGTACGCCCGCACGGAAAGCCCGGCACGCCGATTCCGGCATAGCGGTCGACACTCGCGACATCCGGTGCGCGACGCGCGCGCGGCTTCCGGCCAGTCCGGCCGCCCGCGTCCCGCGCCGGCTGACCGCCGCAGGCCAGACGGCCGGCGGCGGCCCAACCACGCCATCAAGGGGAAGTGAAAGTGAAGCTGAAGGTATCGCACGTCGCGCTGGCTGCCGCCTGCGCATTGTCCGGCGCGCAGGCCATCGCCGCCGACGTCGTCAAGATCGGTTTCGCCGCGCCGCTGACCGGCCCGCAGTCGAACTACGGCACCGACATGCAGAAAGGCGTGCAGCTCGCGATCGCCGACTTCAACGCGACCAATCCGACGATCGGCGGCAAGCCCGTCACGTTCCAGCTCGACTCGCAGGACGACCAGGCCGACCCGCGCACCGGCACGACCGTCGCGCAGCGCCTGATCGACAACAACGTGCGCGGCATCATCGGCCACTTCAACTCGGGCACGAGCATTCCGGCGTCGGATCTCTACGATCGCGCGGGCCTGCCGCAGATCTCGATGGCGACGTCGCCGCAATACACGGCGCGCGGCTACAAGACCACGTACCGGCTGCTGACGAGCGACGCGCAGGCGGGCCGCATCGTCGGCACGTACGCCGTGAAGAACCTGCACTTCAAGCGCATCGCGATCATCGACGACCGCACCGCATACGGCCAGGGCATCGCCGACGAATTCGCGAAGGCCGTGCAGGCCGCGGGCGGCACGATCGTGAAGCGCGACTTCACGAACGACAAGGCGCTCGATTTCTCCGCGATCCTGACGAACCTGAAGGGCATCAATCCGGACGCGGTGTTCTATGGCGGCGGCGACGCGCAATCGTCGCCGATGATCCGCAAGATGCGTCAGCTCGGGATGAAGTCGGCGTTCGTGACGGGCGAAATGTCGCGCTCGCCGACGTTCCTGAAAGTCGGCGGCGACGCGGCCGAAGGCGCGATCGTCTACATGGGCGGGCTGCCGAAGGAAAAGATGCCGGGCTTCGCCGGCTACGCGGCGCGCTACAAGGCACGGTTCAACGAAGACGTGATCACCTACTCGCCCTACTCGTACGACGGCACGATGGCGCTGCTGACCGCGATGAAGAACGCGAACTCGACCGATCCGAAGGTCTACACGCCGTATCTCGGCAAGGTGTCGATCAAGGGCGTGTCGGCCGATCGCATCGCGTACGACGCGAAGGGCGACCTGAAGGATGCGCCCGTCACGATCTATCGCGTCGAACACGGCGCGTTCAAGCCGGTCGACACGATCGCCGGCAACTGACGCAAGCGGACGCCATCCGTCGTCACGGCGCGCGCACGGCAGGCCCGTCGCGCGCGCCGCGCGCGCCCGGCGCGGCATCGCGGGCGCACTCGAAGCCGCTCTCGAACCGCGCCGTCCTCGCGCATTTCGCGCTCCTGTAGAATCCCCCACTCAGTTTGACGCATCGTCCCCGCCGCGCCCCATCCCGGTGCGGCGGCGCGTGTTCCGTGCTCTACCCGGCGCTCAGCACACCTTCCGACGACGCGGGCCGCGGCCGTGCGCCTGTTCACGCCAACAGCGGGCCCTGGAGACGCAGCACCGACAACTACATTCGAAAACCGATCGTCCTGACCATGCAAGCTTCCGAACTGAGCGGCGTGCCTCGCGCCGCCGAACGCGCGCTCACGCGCAGCGACTACAAAACCCTTGGCCTCGCCGCGCTCGGCGGCGCGCTCGAGTTCTACGACTTCATCATCTTCGTGTTCTTCGCGCCCGCGATCGGCCAGCTGTTCTTCCCGCACGACATTCCCGACTGGCTGCGCCAGTTGCAGACGTTCGGCATCTTCGCGGCCGGCTATCTCGCGCGCCCGCTCGGCGGCGTGATCATGGCGCACTTCGGCGACCTCGTCGGCCGCAAGCGGATGTTTACGCTCAGTGTGCTGCTGATGTCGGTGCCGACGCTGCTGATGGGCCTGCTGCCGACCTACGACATGATCGGCATCCTCGCGCCGGTGCTCCTGCTGCTGTTCCGCATCCTGCAGGGCGCCGCCGTCGGCGGCGAAGTGCCGGGCGCGTGGGTGTTCGTGTCCGAGCATGTGCCGTCGCGGCACATCGGCTATGCGTGCGGCACGCTGACTGCCGGGCTGACGGCCGGCATCCTGCTCGGCTCGCTCGTCGCCGCCGGCGTGAACAGCCGCTATTCGACCGCCGAAGTCGCCGCGTTCGCGTGGCGCATTCCGTTCCTGCTCGGCGGTGTGTTCGGGCTGTTCTCCGTGTATCTGCGCCGCTGGCTGCACGAAACGCCGGTGTTCGCCGAGATGAAGGCGAAGAAGGCGCTTGCCGCCGAGATTCCGCTGAAGGCCGTGCTGCGCGATCACGGCCGCGCGGTGATCGTGTCGATGCTGCTCACGTGGATGCTGTCCGCGGCGATCGTCGTCGTGATCCTGATGACGCCCGCGCTGCTGCAGAAGCAGTTCCACCTGACGCCCGCGACCACGCTGTTCGCGAACAGCGTCGCGACGCTGTGCCTGACGGCCGGCTGCATCAGCGCCGGCTCGCTCGCCGGCTGGTTCGGCGCGAAGCGCGTGCTCGGCATCGGCGGCCTCGTGCTCGCCGCGTGCTACTACCTGCTGTTCGCGCAGGTCGCCGCCGACGCGTCGACGCTGCCGCTGTACTACGGGATCGCGGGCTTCACGGTCGGCACGATCGGCGCCGTGCCGTTCGTGATGGTGAAGAGCTTCCCGCCGGTCGTGCGCTTCTCGGGCATCTCGTTCTCGTACAACGTCGCGTATGCGATCTTCGGCGGCCTGACGCCGGTGATCGTGTCGCTGATGATGAAGTGGAACCCGATGGCGCCGGTCGTCTATGTCGCGGCGATCTGCGTGCTCGGCGCAATCGCCGTGCAGTTCGCGAAGGATGCAAAGGACGTGACGGCCGCGCGCTGAGCGCGCGCCCGGGCGCCCGACGAACGAAGGGCCGAATTCCGCACGCGGCGGAATTCGGCCCTTTCGTTTTTGCGCCGGCGCAGCGGCGCGATGGTGCGGTGGCACGGTGGTACTGCATGCAGCACGCAGCGCGCCGCACCCGGCGCGCCGCGCGAGCGGATCAGCGCAGCCCGCCGTACGACGAGCTCGGCCGTCGCAAACCGTCGATGCTTGCGCCGCCCGCACCCGTCACGAACAGCAGCAGGAAGCCGCCCGCGATCGCGATGTTTTTCCAGAAGTGGATCACCATGTCGTGCTGAACCGCCGCATCGGTCGCGTCCCAGAAGTTGTGGCCGACCATTGCGGTCGCGACGGTGTAGATCGCCATCAGCAGCGCGAGCGGCTTCACGCGGTAGCCGACGATCAGCAGCAGGCCGCCGAGCGCTTCGATCGCGACGACGATCGGCGCGACGAATTGCGGATACGGCACGTTCAGTCCGCGCAGATAGCCGACGAAATCGCCGTAACCGAGCAGCTTCATCACGCCGCCCCACAGAAACAACGCCGCCAGCGCCAGGCGTGCGAAAAAAATGACGCCGGAATCGACGGAACGCGTCATGCCTCTCTCCTCGTATGCAGTACGTCCGGTCGCGCGAGCGCGGCCGGGCCGCTCGGCACCGCGCGCTGCGGCGCGCGCGGCAAATGGGCCAGCATAGAGCGTCCGTGCGCGTCGTCCAAGAGTTGTAGCAAAACTTTACATGGCGGCGCGCGATGCGGCCCGCCGCGTGTTTAGCCGGCGTCGCTCAACAACACGCCTTTCTTGAACAGGAAGCAGCCGTAGCCGCGCAGTTCGCCGGTGACGATCACCGCGTACGCATGCTGCGCACGTTCGTAGAACGCGAAGCGGTCGATGCCGGCGAGCGGCACCGCGCGTCTTTCCGCGCGATCGATCTCGGCCTGCACCTCGCGCTGCACGGGCGGCAGCGCGGCCGGATCGCCGACGACTTCCATGCGCCACGCGGCCGTCTCGACGAACGTGTCGAGCGGCAACACGGACAGCACCGCGCGCACGACACGCGCGGAATCGGCGCCGTCGATCCGCAGCGCGCGGCCGACGACCGTATGCTGTGCGACCGATTCGGCCGGAAAATTCGCATCGCAGATCGCCACTTCGTCGCCGTGGCCCATCGCCCGCAGCGTGTGGAGGATGTCGGCGTGCAACAGCGGATCGAGGTTCTTCAGCATGTCGGGAGCTCCGGGAGCGGGAACGAACCGCATAACGTTACCCGATCCCGGCGCCCGCTGCGCATGCCGCGATGCGCGTTACGCCGCCGCAGCCGGCATTTCGTCGATGAACCCGGTGACCGACTTCAGGCGGCCCGATGCGTCGACCGTGCCGAAATCGGAACCCTTCACGATCGCGGTACCGTCCGGCGCCTCGAGCGCCCACGAGAAGCGCAGGTGCTGGCCGAAACCGTCGACGTCGGTGGTGCGGCGAAAGCGGTATGCCGGAAAGCGCTCCTGCACGGCCGCGATCATCGTGTCGATGCCCGCGTGACCGTCGCCGGCCATCAGCGGATCGCGATAGGCGGCATCGCTCGCGTACGTCGCGTCGATCAGCGCGCGGCGGCGCGCGACGTCGGGCTCGTTCCACGCGTCGAAGTAGCGGTCGATCAGGTCGGTATGGACGGATTGGGCAGTGGTGTTCATGCGAGACTCCTGGTCGGATGGATGGGAGACGATGTCGCGAACGTTTCGTGTCCGCGTGTCGCTATCGTCGCCGGCGCCACGCGGGCCGTCGATTACGTGCGAGGTAAGCGATTCGCGATGCGCGCACGCGGCGCGCGACGAACGACGCGGCGCCCAAAACGACAACGGGCGCCCGAAGGCGCCCGCATCGTTCGACCGAGATAGCCGCGCGTCAGGTCACCGGCGCCGGATTGAACAGCACGAGCGCATTCGCGAGCTTCCATTGCTCGGCCCACGTGCGGCGCTTGCCGCTCGCGACGTCGAGCATCATGTGGAACAGCTCCCAGCCGACGTCCTCGATCGTCGCCGCGCCGGTCGCGATGCGCCCCGCGTCGAGATCCATCAGGTCGTGCCAGCGGCGCGCGAGATCGCTGCGCGTCGCGACCTTGATCACCGGCACCTGCGCGAGCCCGTACGGCGTGCCGCGGCCCGTCGTGAACACGTGCAGGTTCATGCCGGCCGCGAGCTGCAGCGTGCCGCAAATGAAGTCGCTCGCGGGCGTCGCCGTGTAGAGCAGCCCCTTTTGCCGGGCACGCTCGCCCGGTCGCACGACGCCTGCGATCGGCGCGCTGCCCGATTTCACGATCGAGCCCATCGCCTTCTCGACGATGTTCGACAGGCCGCCCTTCTTGTTGCCCGGCGTCGTGTTCGCGCTGCGGTCGACGCGGCCGCGCTGCAGATAGCGGTCGTACCAGTCCATCTCGCGGATGATCTCGCGCGCGACGTCCTCGTTCGCCGCGCGCGACGTCAGCTGCGCGACGCCGTCGCGCACTTCGGTCACTTCGGAGAACATGATCGTCGCACCGGCGCGCACGAGCAGGTCAGCCGCGAAGCCGACCGCCGGATTGGCCGTCAGCCCCGAGAACGCATCGCTGCCGCCGCACTGCACGCCGACGACGAGATCCGACGCCGGACACGTCTCGCGACGCCGGCGGTTGAGCCGCTCGAGATGCGATTCGGCCATCGTCATGATCGAATCGATCATCGACTGGAAGCCGACATGCGCGGCATCCTGCAGACACACGACGCCGCCGTTGTCGGGCTCGCCTTCTGCCGCGACGACCGGAATCGCGCCCGGCGGCAGCAGGCGGTCCGGCTGCAGCTTCTCGCAACCGAGGCTGACCGTCATCACTTCGCCGCCGAAGTTCGGATTCAGGCTGATGTTGCGCAGCGTGCGGATCGGGATGTCGGCATCGGGTGCGTCGATCGCGACGCCGCAGCCGTACGTGTGCTCGAGCCCGACAACGTCGTCGACGTTCGGATAGCGCGGCAGCAGTTCGGCCTTGATCCGCTTCACCGCATGCTCGACGACGCCTGCCACGCACTGCACCGTCGTCGTGATCGCGAGGATGTTGCGCGTGCCGACCGAGCCGTCCGGATTGCGGAAGCCCTCGAACGTATAGCCCTCGAGCGGCGCCAGCGGCGGCGCGCGGCGCGTCGCGAGCGGCAGGTTGTCGAGGCCCGGCGGCTCCGGCATGCGCATCGTGCGCTCGTTGACCCAGCTGCCGCGCCGCAGGTCGGTCAGCGCGTAGCCGATCACGACGTTGTAGCGCACGATCGGATCGCCGGCCGCGAGATCGGTCAGCGCGACCTTGTGGCCCTGCGGGACGCCTTCGCGCAGCGTCAGCCCGTCGGCGAACGTCGCGCCCTCCGGCAGACCGCCGTCGTTGACGACGATCGCGACGTTGTCGTCCGGATGCACACGGATGTAGAGCGGGGATGCAGTCATCGGAATTCCTGAAAGCGGCAAGTCATATCGTTAGTCATCATACGACATTGAACACCGATCGCGCATAGTTCGTAAACCCTTATCCGGAAAGACCCTACTATTCCCCGGCGAGCAAACCGCTTGCGCGGCCTGTTCTTGCGTTGTACGATGACATACAACGACATCGCCACTATGGCTCGTATGCCGTTCCCGACGAACCCAGCACTCGCGCTAGACGGACGACCCAACCATGACTTCACCTCAAGAACTCAAACAGATCATTTCCCACGGCCTGCTGTCGTTTCCGCTGACGGACTTCGACGCCGACGGCAGCTTCCGCCCGACCACGTACGCCGAGCGTCTGGAATGGCTTGCGCCGTATGGCGCGAGCGCGCTGTTCGCCGCCGGCGGCACCGGCGAATTCTTCTCGCTCACGCAGCGCGAATATTCGGACGTGATCCGCGTCGCGACCGAAACCTGCAAGGGCAAGGTGCCGATCCTCGCCGGTGCGGGCGGCGCGACGCGCGTCGCGATCGAATATGCGCAGGAAGCCGAGCGCCTCGGCGCGAGCGGCGTGCTGCTGATGCCGCACTATCTGACCGAAGCGAGCCAGGAAGGGATTGCCGAGCACGTCGAGCAGGTGTGCCGCGCGCTGAAGATCGGCGTCGTCGTGTACAACCGCGCGAATTCGAAGCTCAATGCGGACATGCTCGAGCGCCTCGCCGATCGCTGCCCGAACCTGATCGGCTTCAAGGACGGCGTCGGCGACATCGAAAGCATGGTCACGATCCGGCGCCGCCTCGGCGAGCGCTTCGCGTATCTCGGCGGCCTGCCGACGGCCGAAGTCTATGCGGCCGCGTACAAGGCGCTCGGCGTGCCGGTGTATTCGTCGGCCGTGTTCAACTTCATCCCGAAGACGGCGATGACGTTCTACGAAGCGATCGCGAAGGACGATCACGCGACCGTCGGCCGCCTGATCGACGAGTTCTTCCTGCCGTATCTGAAGATCCGCAACCGCCGCGCGGGCTATGCGGTCAGCATCGTGAAGGCCGGCGCGAAGCTGGTCGGCCACGATGCGGGCCCGGTGCGCGCGCCGCTCGTCGATCTGACCGAAGAAGAAGTCGCGCAGCTCGATGTGCTGATCAAGAAGATGGGCCCGCAGTAAAAACGACGCGGCCGGCGGCGGCGCCATCGCGGCGCAGCGGCCGGCCCGCTCGCATCGACACGGCCGCGCGGCTCGAAGCGCGACGCAGCCGTCACATCCGCGCGATGGCACCGAGGATCCGGTAACGCGCGTCGCTCAGCTTGCGCTTCGCCTCCTCGATTCCCTTTTGTTCGGCCGGCGCGCGCCCGCGCGTGGTCGACATCGCGTCCAGAATCTGTTTCAGCACGTCGCGGTCGACGACCGCATCGAACAGTCGCCCGACCGTGAACGCCGCATACTGCTTCGCGGTCGCGAGATGCGCGTTCGCCTGCGTGAGCGCTTCGCTGCGCTGTGCGCCGTCGCGTGCGTCGATACTGCGGCGATGCTTCACCGCGAACACGACGGCCTGCATGTCGCGCCGGAAGCCGTCGACGATCGTGCCGAAGATCAGCGAGTGGGTATCGTGGCCCGAGAAGGGCCGGCCGCGATTGATCGTCAGGTCGAATTCGTTGCCGCCGAGTTCGCGCTGCATCGCGAACAGTTCGTCGGCCAGTACGCGCCCTTCGCTGTATTCGCCGATCTGCGCGCGGACGAGTTTGGCGACGTCGCCGATCGTTTTCGGCAGGCCGGTTGCGAACAGGTGGTCGCCGCGTTTGCTGATGTTCATGCGTTCGGGTCCCTCGTTGTTGTTGGGTGAGCTCTCAGGTTCGCCTTTGCGGTTTGGGGCCGGGAGGCTTCGGTAATGTAGAGGAAAGTGGGGGTGGGGGGAAGGTGAGTTGGGCGATCGGCTAAACCGCAGGCCCCTCAGGCGGCTCTTCCCGAATCGCAACAGCGATCGAGCTTCCGACGATTGCGATTATCCCGAGGACCGGCACGAGGTCTAACGTCTCGCCCCATACGACGAAGCCGAAAAGCGTTGCCCAGATGATGCTTGTGTAGGTGTAAGGGGCGAGTGTCGCCGCGTTTTCGCGCCTCACTGCGACCGTAAAGAGAAGCTGGCCCGCAGTGGCGAATATCGCGAGCAGCGCCATGATGAACAGGTCCCTGAGTGTCGGTGTCCGCCACGCAAACAATAGGGAAATACCGGTCACGACGGTCCCGAAAGTGGTAAAGAAAAGCACGGTGAGGCTCGAGTCGTCGCTCACCTTGAGCCTGCGAATCTGAATCATCGAAAGCGCGCCGCACACAGCGCTCAACAGCAGCAGACACGGGCCGATGAAAGTCGACAAGCTACCGTGTGGACGGACAACCAGAACGACGCCGATAAAGCCGACGCACGCTGCGACTGCGTTCCGCGCGATCAAGCGCTCCCCGAGGAGCAACGGGGCAAGGATAACGACAAAGATCGCCTCCGAATAAACGATTGCGACGGCCTCGCTCAACGGCAGGTAAGGCAAGCCGGCGAAGAATAGTCCGGAAGCGCCGAGTAGCGTCAGCGCGCGCGTGGTCTGTCCGCGAAGGTCGATATTCTTGACGCGAGCGATCAACGGCCCGCCACGAAGACTGACGAGAACGGCCGGCACGATGCCGAACAGCATGCGGAAGAACGTTACTTCGTTTGCCGGATAATCGAGCGCCACGGCTTTGCCGAGTGCGTCGACGATCGCGAAACAGAACATCGATATGAGGATCAGCGCGATCGTTTGATACTGGGCGGTACGATTGGAGACCAGAGAGTTTGAGCGCATATACGCTTCCGGTAGCCGCGGGCAGTCATTGCAGGGTGGCTAGATTGTCAGCGATTCGTCAGTGACTGTCCAACGACCGATCGCGGCCGAAAGCTGCCGCCCTCGGAGGTATCCGGAATTCCGTGTGTGAGGCGGGTTGAGATTCAGATTCCAATGTTGAATCGTTCCGGGTAAAGCAGCGCGAACTGAGTCATGGCGCGCTTCCAAAAGTGGCCGCGCGCCTTGATGATCTTCCGAAGCTGCATGTGCAGCGACTCGATCGCGTTGGTCGTATAGACGTCCGCCGTGTCGATCAGGTTGACGTCACGTTCCACGGCCATCGCGACAAGCCGGGTGCCCTGATCGCGGTCCAAGCCTGCAATATCGCCCCAGATGCCTGAGCCAGCACCGAACGTCATTGCGCCGAGGCTCAACCGTGAAACGCGTAGACCAGTTCTGCCCAGCGTGCCGTATTCCATCGTGTACTCCTTGTATCAACGAGAACCTGGTGCTTCGGTAGAGTGAGACTCTGAGTCCACGCGTCGCTACCGGCTCCGGTCAGATTCGACGCGACACAAGCTCGCCGACAACGGTCTCCAGTTCGACGTGCCCGCGCAAGATTTCGTCAGAATTACTTTCGAAACAGATCCAGCCTTCGTTGAAGCCGTCCAGCATGCGCATGCGAGGTAGAGGATGCTTCATGCCCTGCGTGCGGAACAGCGCTTCCCACGTGTGCCGTTCGACGACTTCCGCGCGTACCTGACGATGCAACACATTGGCGAAAGCCGCTGCGAGATCGTTAGGACTTACCCGGCGTGGACCTTCAAGCTCGACGACGCGCACGCCGTACCAAGTTTGCCGAAGCAGGTCGGCAGCAACCCGGCCTACGTCCGCAGTGGCGACCATCGGCACCGGCTTGTCGAGCGGCTGCAGGTAACTGGCAATCACGCCATCGTCGCTTGCAGACGCAACATCCCATGCGGCGTTCTCCATGAACCAGCCTGGGCGCAGGAACGTCACGGGCATCGGCATCTCGCGCAGCGCCTGCTCCATCAGCGTGCGTTGAGTGAGCAGGTTGACCTCGTCGGCCTGCGCGCCGATCGTCGAGAGGCAGACGACCTTACCGGGTCGCGCCTTCAGGAGTGCGGCGGACACAGCGTCAATCACTGTGCGCGCTTCGGGAAACCCGGGCTCCGGATCGAACTCCGAAGGCGGCAGGATGAAAACGCCGGTCGCGCCTTCGAACGCGGCGGCGAGCGACGAAGAGTCTTCCATGAAAGCCGTCGCGATTTCGCACCCTCGCTCTGCCCACGCCTCTGCCCGTGCCGCATCGCGCACGACGGCGCGCACCGGCTGACCGGCAGCCAGCAGCTCGCGGGCCAGTGCACCGCCCACCTTGCCGGTGATTCCTGTGATTGCATACATTGCTCGTTCTCCGTGTGTGGTGATATCGGTTGATCCAGTGTTGGCGTGCCGACGGTCAATCGATCTGTTTGAACTGCCATTCTGGTTTCTTCCCGAATGAATGAATCGCGGCATTGCAGTGCTTGGCGATCGCGAAAAGCCGGGCCGCGACCGGTTTGCGTCGATGTCCAACGAATGCGTCGGCGAGACGTATTCTGGGCAAGCACCATACGAAACAAAATGACATGGATGTCATCAGATAAGTGACAATGGATCATCAATTTGGCATGATCGACGGACCCCGCCAGCACTGCTGCGCGGCGCAGCGTTCGCCTTCACGCGCTCGATCGCGCTCCGCCAACCGTATTAACTTGAGCGACCATGAGATCCAGTAGCGAGAAACTTTCCGGCAGCATTAGCGTGTTCGCCGCCGTAGTGGATGCGGGGACCTTTGTGGGCGCTGCGGAGGTGATAGGAATGACGCCGCCGGGCGTCAGTCGCGCGATTGCGCGGCTGGAAAAGAGGTTGAACATCCGGCTTTTCAACCGGACAACGCGCTCTGTCTCCCTGACTGAAGAGGGCCGCCGCTTTTACGAGCAGGTCATGCCCCATCTGGCCGGGCTCGAGGAAGCGGCCGCCGCTGCGGCGGGTGGCGCGTCCGCCGTGCGTGGAAAGCTGAGAATCAATCTGGATCCTGTCGTCTACCGAACCGTTCTCGGGCAGGAACTCGATGCGTTCATGGACACACACCCGGAACTCGAAATCGAGTTCATCGCGCGGGACAGTCTTGGCGACCTCGTCATGGACGGCTTCGACCTCGCCGTCAGATTCGGCGAACCGAAAGCCTCTACCCTGATCGCGAGAAAGCTGCTCGACTCCCGCATCGTGACAGTTGCAGCACCGTCGTACGTTGCACGTTGGGGACGGCCGGCAAAACCCGAGGACCTGGAAGGTCGACGCCACAGATGCCTCGAATTTCGAAACCCGGAGACTGGCAAGCCGTTCCAGTGGGAATTCCATCGCAAACGAAAACGCATTGTGGTGAACACTCAGGGACGACTTACGGTCAACGACCCGGGCGCTCTGCTTAACGCATGTCTCGCCGGTTCCGGGATTGCGCAGATGTTGCTGCTCGGCGCCGAGCCCCTGATTGCCGACGGGCGGTTGATCAATCTCTTTCCCGAATGGGTAGACGAACGGTATCCGTTATACGTCTACTACGCATCCCGGCACCACGTGCCGGCAAAGACGCGCGCTTTTCTGGACTTCGTGGTGGAACTGATGCGCAATCACTAACGCGCCGGCACAGATTGCGAACGTTCACTTTTCGCCGAAGGCCGCCAGCGTCAACTCCCGAAACGCTAGCTGCGCCGGCTTTCCCCGGCCGCTCGCCAGATCGCGCGCAAACATCGCTTTTTCAATCTGCCCATTTGCCCCCGCATCACGCAGCCGCCCCTCTTCCAAAGTGCGCACCCCGAGGATAAACGCGGCGCCTCAACGATGGCGCCGCCCCACCCATCACCGCCCTCCCGACCTCCGCGAGTCCGGCACAAAGTGCTCGACCGTCCCGTCTCCATACGCCCGCTCGACTTTCGATATGACGACGTGATACCCGCCGTACCACTTGCGGAATTGTCGTTTCGCATCGAGATGCTGCGGCGCGGACGCAAATGCCTTCAGCGACGCTTCGTCACGCCAGTAGTAGCTGGCATTCACGAGCCGCCCGTCGGCCGATCGCCAGGATTCCGCGCCGACGAAGCCCGGCAAACCCGCCGCGATGCCATCGATGATGGCGCTCAGCCGGTGGAACTCCTCGTCGACTTCACCGGGCTTGTAGATGAACGCTGCGATGTACATCGAGGATTCTCCATACGTTGCGAGTACGACACGCCGTCTGCCGCTCAGACGGGACGAGACATCACCGCCAGCCGCACGGCGAGCAGCACGAGCAAGGCCGCCAATCCGCGAGACTGCAGCTTCGCCGCGCGCGCATGGCGGCCGAGGAAGCGGCGCACCGAGCCGCCGACACTGCCGAGCAGCGTGTGAAACACCGTACTGATCGCCGTCAGCACACAGCCGAGCACGATCAACTGGTGCCCCACCGCGCCTTTGCCGGGATCCGCGAACTGCGGCAGAAAAACCATGAAGAACAGCAGCGCCTTCGGATTCAGCAAGCTATTCAGCGCGGCGCGCACGAACACCGAACGCAGCGTCGCCTGCGACGCGGCGACACGACCCAGTTCGCCCGGCCGACGCATCGCCTTGTACGCCATCCACAGCAGATAAGCCGCACCGGCATAGCGGATCACGTCGAACGACGGCGGCCAGGCGGCGACCATCGCCGTCACGCCGGTCGCCGTCAGCAGCGTGAGGATCAGATCGGCCAGGCCGATGCCGAGCGCCGCGGCCGCGCCGCCGCCGAGCCCGTAGGCCATGCCGTGCGCCATCACGAACGCCATGTTCGGCCCCGGAGACAAAAGCAGCGCCATCACCGCGCCGGAGAAGATCAATAAGGTCGAGGTGTCGATCATGCCGGCGGCCGTTTGCGTGAGTGAAGATCCCAGCGTAATCTCTGCAGGCGATACAAACAAAAAATTGTTCTAGATACATCGATGGCCGAACCTCGCTACAAATCCATCGTCGACGATCTGGTCGGCCACATACGTGCCGGCACGCTGCCGCCCGGCACGCAGCTCCCCACGATCCGCGCACTGATGAAGCAGCACGGCGTCGCGCTGGCGACCGCGTCGCGTGTGTACGGCGAACTCGAAGCGATGGGGCTCGTAGTCGGCGAAGTGGGAAGAGGCACCTTCGTGCGCGATACGTCGTTGCCGCGCGGACTCGGGCTCGAGCAAAATCCCGCGCGCTCCGGCGCGATCGATCTGACCTTCAACTATCCGTCGCTGCCCGGGCAGGTCGAGTTGCTGCGCACGGGGTTGCGCACGCTCGCCGCGTCGGGCGATCTCGATGCGCTGCTGCATTCCGCGCCGCAAGGCGGGCGCAGGCATGAACGGCAAACCGTCGCGAAACATCTGCGCAATCGCGACATCCGCGTGCCCGGCGAACAGGTGCTGATCGTCAACGGCGCGCAGCAGGGGCTCGCCGTGACGGTCATGGCGCTACTGCAGCCCGGCGACATTCTGGCCATCGACGCGCTGACCTACCCCGGCATGAAAGCACTGGCGCAACTGCACCGGCTCGACCTCGCGCCGCTGCCGTCATGCGCGGGAGGCGGCCCGGATCTGGATCGGCTCGACGCACTCTGCCGGCGACGCCCCGTGCGCGCGCTCTATACGATGCCCACGCTGCACAATCCGCTCGGCTGGGTGATGAGCGAGCCGGACCGGATTCGCCTCGCCGAACTCGCCGAACGTCACGACTTTCTCATCATCGAGGACGGCGCCTACGCGTTCCTCGCCGAGCCCGCGCCGAAGCCCGTCTTCACGTACGCGCCCGCGCGGACGGTCTACGTATCGGGGCTGTCGAAAAGCGTCGCATCGGGATTGAGGGTGGGCTTCGTCGCGGCGCCCGAACATCTGATACCGGCGCTCGAGCGTGCGATCCGCGTATCGACATGGAACACGCCGTCGCTCACGGTCGCGTTGGCGTGTCAGTGGATCGAAAGCGGAATCGTCGATACGCTCGAGGACCAAAAGCGCAAGGACGCGCGGCGCAGACAGTCGCTCGCGCGCCGCATCCTGCGCGGCGGCGCGATCGTCGCGCACCCAAGCTCGTACTACGTGTGGCTTGAATTGCCCGACGACCTGCGCGCCGATCGTGTCGCGGCCGATCTCGAACGTGACGGCGTACTCGTGACCACGGCCGAGCCGTTCTCGACCACGCCGAATACGCGTCATGCCCTTCGCCTGGCGCTCGGTTCGCTGTCGCTCGATGCGCTCGGCGATGCTTTGCACAAGGTTCGCCGAGCCGTGATCGGCTGAAGCGGTTCGCGGAATCGGATGATCGGCGACGCATCGTACATTTTGCGAACGTGCCGTTTCGCTCGGAAATCGGCTGGCCGTCAATCGCCGCACGGCCAACGCCGGCCACCCCGCCGAACTCGCGCAACGCGCCGCTCTCGACGATAAAAAAGCGGAACCGACCACCGGGCCGATTCCGCCTCGTCATTTCCCGTCGTCATCCCGGCGGCCGACCGCCCGCCGAAACGACGCGTTCAGCCCATCACTCCGCCTTCCCGTCCCGCAGCCGCGGAATCGAAAGCGGATTGTCCTGCTGCAGCGCTTCGGGCAACAGATCGTCCGGGAAGTCCTGGTAGCACACCGGCCGCAGGAAGCGGTCGATCGCGGTCGCGCCGACCGACGTGAACGCCGCGTTCGACGTCGCCGGGAACGGGCCGCCGTGCACCATCGCGTCGCACACCTCGACGCCGGTCGGGAAACCGTTCACGAGCAGACGACCGGCCTTGCGTTCGAGGATCGGCAGCAGCCGGCGCGCGAGCGGCTTGTCGTCGGCGTCCATCTGCAACGTCGCCGTGAGCTGGCCTTCGAGCGCGTCGAGCACGCGCGCGACCTCGTCGAAGTCGCGGCAGCGCACGATCAGCGACGACGGCCCGAACACCTCGTGACCGAACGCCGGCTCGGACAGGAATGCCTGCGCGGCGACGTCGTACAGCGCGCCGCCGGCCTGGCATTCGGTCTGCGCCGGTTCGCCCGCGCCGATCTCGCGCACGCCCGGCAGTTCGGCGAGCGTGCCGCGGCCGTTGCGATACGCGTCGGCGATGCCGCGCGTCAGCATCACGCCGGCCGGCTTCTTCGCGAGCGCCTGCGCGGCGGCCGCCTCGAAGCGGTCGAGCTCGGGGCCGTCGATCGCGAGCACGAGGCCCGGGTTCGTACAGAACTGGCCGACGCCGAGCGTCAGCGATTCGACGAAGCCGGTCGCGATCGCGTCGCCGCGTGCGGCGAGCGCGGCCGGGAACAGCACGACCGGGTTGATGCTGCTCATTTCCGCGTAGACGGGGATCGGCTGCGGCCGCGCGTTCGCGAGCTGCACGAGCGCCATGCCGCCCTGCCGCGAGCCGGTGAAGCCGACCGCCTGAATCGCCGGATGGTTGACGAGCGCCGTGCCGACCACGCGGCCCGGCCCGACCAGCAGCGAAAACACGCCGGCCGGCATCGCGCACTTCTCGACCGCCGCGCGGATCGCGCGCCCGACGAGCTCCGACGTGCCGAGGTGCGCCTCGTGCCCCTTCACGATCACCGGGCAGCCGGCGGCCAGCGCCGAGGCGGTGTCGCCGCCCGCGACCGAAAACGCGAGCGGGAAATTGCTCGCGCCGAACACCGCGACGGGGCCGAGCGGAATCTTCTGCAGCCGCAGGTCCGAGCGCGGCAGCGGCGTGCGCGTCGGCTGCGCGGGATCGATCGACGCAGCCAGAAAGCGGCCGTCGCGCACGACGCGCGCAAACAGACGAAGCTGGCCGACGGTGCGCGCGCGTTCGCCCTGCAGCCGCGCGGCGGGCAGGCCCGTTTCCGCGTGCGCGCGCTCGATCAGCGCGTCGCCGAGCGCGACGATCTCGTCGGCGATCGCCTCGAGAAACGCCGCGCGCGCCGCGAGCGGCTGCGCGCGATAGGCGTCGAACGCGCCGCGCGCGAGTTCGCACGCGCGATCGACGTCGGCCTGCGTCGCGATGCCGAAGGCCGGCACGTCGATCGGCGCGCCCTTCGACGGGTCGAATGCGTACAAGGTGCCGGCCGAGCCGACCACCGCGTCGGCGCCGATCAGCATCTCTCCTGTCAGTTGCATGGGTGTGCTCCGTGGGTTCGGGTGGGATCGAACATTGTAGCGCAACAGATACGATGTCTGCCGACGCCGGCGCGCTTTCCTTGTCGTCCGAAGCCGGCCTGCGACAGGCGCGCTGCACGCGTTCGCATGGCGCGCACCAAGGAGATACGATGACTAGCAGCCGGATAACCAAGGGGAAACCCGAACTTTGCACGCCAGCATGCGGCCCCTACACTGGTCGCCATGTCATACGATGACGTACATTCAAAGTGACGAATCAGACTCCCTCTCGCGACCTCCCGATCGACCTCGCGCGCACCGAACGCCGAACCGCGGTGCGCTACTGGATCCTGGCGATGCTGTTCGTCGTCACGACGCTGAACTATGCGGACCGCGCGACGCTGTCGATCACCGGCACGCCGATCCGTCAGGCGTTCGGCATCGATCCGGTGACGATGGGCTACATCTTCTCCGCGTTCAGCTGGGCGTACGTGCTCGCGCAATTGCCGAGCGGCTGGCTGCTCGACCGCTTCGGCGCACGGCGCGTATATGCGGCCAGCATCTTCCTGTGGTCGGCGTTCACGCTGCTGCAGAGCACGATCGGCCTCGGCGGCAGCGCGGCGTTCGCCGTCGCCGCGCTGTTCGCGATGCGCTTCGCGGTCGGCATCGCGGAGGCGCCCGCGTTTCCGGCGAACGCGAAGGTCGTCGCGAGCTGGTTCCCGACCGCCGAGCGCGGCACCGCGTCGGCGATCTTCAACGCCGCGCAGTATTTCGCGGCCGTCGTGTTCTCGCCGCTGATGGCGTGGCTCACGCACGCGTACGGCTGGCATCACGTCTATCTGTGGCTCGGCCTCGCCGGCATCGCGCTCGCGCTGCTGTGGCTGCGCGTCGTGAAGGACCCGGCCGACCATCCGGCCGTGAACCGCGCGGAGCTCGAGCATATCGAGCAGGGCGGCGGCGTCGTACGCGCGGCCGCGCGCCGCGACGGCACGCGCACCGAAGGCTCGCGCGTCGCCGGCTGGTACTACGTGCGCCAGCTGCTGTCGAACCGGATGCTGATCGGCGTCTATATCGGTCAGTACTGCGTGAACGTGCTGACCTACTTCTTCCTCACGTGGTTTCCGATCTACCTCGTGCAGGCGCGCGGGATGTCGCTGCTGAAGGCCGGCTTCATGACGTCGCTGCCGGCCGTCTGCGGCTTCCTCGGCGGCGTGCTCGGCGGGATGCTGTCGGACGCGCTGATTCGCCGCGGCGTGTCGCTGACGCTCGCGCGCAAGATTCCGATCGTCGGCGGGATGCTGCTGTCGATGGTGATCATCGGCTGCAACTACGTCGACAGCGAAGCGCTCGTGATCGTGCTGATGGCCGTGTCGTTCTTCGGCAAGGGGATCGGCTCGCTCGGCTGGGCGGTCGTCGCGGACACCGCGCCGAAAGAGGCGATCGGGCTGTCGGGCAGCCTGTTCAACATGTTCGGCAACACGGCCGGCATCGTCGCGCCGATCGCGATCGGCTACCTCGTCGGCGCGAGCGGCTCGTTCAACGGCGCGCTCGTGTTCGTCGGCCTGAACGCGCTCGTCACCGTGTTCAGCTATCTCGTGATCGTGAAGGACATCCGGCGCGTCGAACTGCGCCATCGGGCGGCCTGAGCGCGCGTCGCGCCAGGCGGCGGGCCGGCCGGCGCTAAACCATCACTCGGCCGTCGCCCGTACGCCACCGCACCGCCTGCCCTGCACCGCGACGCTTACCTCGCAGGTAATGCCCGCCGCGCACCGGATTGCTTATCATCCGGTGCATGAACCCGACCGCCGCCCTCCACTCGATCCCCCCGTCCGCCGGCCGTGCGTCCGGCGTCGGCCCGCTGCTGCGCACGTGGCGTCAACGGCGACGCCTGAGCCAGATGGCGCTCGCGCTCGAAGCCGACGTGTCCGCGCGCCATCTGAGCTTCGTCGAATCGGGCCGCGCGCAGCCGAGCCGAGAAATGGTGCTGCATCTGGCCGAGCGTCTCGACGTGCCGCTGCGCGAACGCAATGCGCTGCTCGTCGCGGCCGGCTACGCGCCGCTCTTTCGCGAGCGGCCGTTCTCCGATCCGCAGCTCGACGCCGCACGCCATGCGGTCGAAGCGGTGCTGCGCGGTCACGAGCCGTATCCGGCGCTCGCAGTCGATCGTCACTGGACGCTGCTGGCCGCGAATCGCATGCTCGGCGCGCTGGTCGCGCAGGCCGATCCGGCATTGCTGCAGCCGCCCGTCAATGTCCTGCGGCTGAGTCTTCATCCGGATGGTCTCGCGTCGCAGATCGTCAATTGGCAGGAATGGCGCGCGCACATCCTGCATCGTCTGCAACGGCAGATCGACGCGAGCGGCGACCGCACGCTGCATACGCTGCGCGACGAACTCGCCGCGTATCCGGCGCCGCCCGGCCAGCCCGACGAGACGCACACGCGCACCGACTATGCCGATATCGCGGTGCCGCTGCGCCTGCGCACCGCGGCCGGCGAGCTGACGTTCTTCAGCACGACGACCGTGTTCGGTACGCCGGTCGACGTGACGCTGTCGGAACTCGCAATCGAGGCGTTCTTTCCGGCAAATGCGCAGACGGCCGACGCGATGCGCGCGCTGGCCGAGGCCTTGCCCGCGGCCTGACGCGCGCGCGACGGCGCCGCTCGCGTCGTCACGTATAGAGCGACGCCTGCGGCAACGCGCCCGTCAGCGCGAACCGGCCGACGTCCCGCAGCCGATAGTCGAGCGGATCGTGCAGCGTATGCGTGCGCGCGTTGCGCCAGAAGCGGTCGAGCGCGAGCGACGCGCCCGTCGCGCGTGCGCCGCATGCGTCGAATAGCGCTTCGCCGTTCGCGAGCGCCGCGCGCTGCGCGACGATCTTCGCTTCCGATACGGCGAGCGCGACTTCCGCACGCGCATCGGCACTCAGCGCGTCGTGCTGCACCCATGCATGTTGAAGGGCGTGTGCCGCGCGGTCGGCAAGCGATGCTGCAGCCACCGCCTGCACACGCATGTCGCCGAAACGCTGCAGCGTATACGGATCGTCGCTCGCGTTCGCGACGTCCGCGTGAATCCACGGCCGCCCATGCTGCAGCACGTAATCGCGTGCGGCCTCGAGCGCGCCTTCGGCGAGCCCGACGAACAGGTTCGTCAGCACGAGTTGCGACACCAGCGTGCGCAGCGTCGCACGCGGCGTCGGCGGCGACTCCGAGCGGTGCAGCACTTCGTCGGGCGCGAGCGTCACCGCGTCGAAGCGCACGCTGCCGCTGTCGGTCTGACGCTGCCCGATCGGATCCCAATCGTCGTTGACGGTGATGCCGTCGCGATCGGTCGGCACGACGCCGAACACGGTGCGCCCGGTATCGCGATCGTGCGCGGACACCGTCATCCGCTGCGAGCCGCGCGTGCCCGAGCAAAACCCCTTCACGCCGTCGAGCCGGTAGCCGCCGTCGGCCGTCGCGGTCGCGACGAGCCGCGTGTCGAGCGGATTGACCGCATTGCCCCACCACCAGCGATGCTCGACCGTGCCGCGCAGATAGCGTTCGCGCTGCGCGGCGTTGCCCCACACGTCGATGCTGACGACCTGCAGGCACTGGAACCCGACCAGATGCGCGAGCGCGCTGTCGACACGCGCGATCTGCCGAATCGCCTCGTAGATCGCCGGCCACTCGGCGCCGCGCCCGCCGAATGCGCGCGGCACCGCGAGCGTCAGCAAGCCTGCGTCGGCGAGCCATTGCTTCTCGCGCGCCGCATGCCCGCCCGCGCGGTCGCGTACGGCCGCCGTGTCGCGCAGCGCGTCGATCGTCCGCGCGAGCGCATCGCGGTCGATCGCCGGCGAATCGTCGTCGCGCGCAAGCGTCGCCGGGCCGCGTGGATCGTTCATGCGACGACTTCCCGATCGTGTTCCCGACCGACGCTATCGCGCGACAACGGCACGAGCGTGTCGAGACGACGGCCCGTCAGCCGCGACAGCATTTCGCGCCGCCAGTCGTCGTAGATCGCGCGATAGTCGGCGATGTCCGCGCCGAACACGTGCGCGGTGTGCGCATATTCGTCGTGCAGATAGCCGTCGAGGCGCGCCTGCATTTCCTCGTCCGCCGCGATCACGCGATCGATCAGCGCATCGCGCTCCGCCGCAGGCAGCGCGGCCAGCGTCGCGAACCACCAGTTGACGATCTGTACGCGATGCCATTCCTCGTCCGGCCGGATCCGGTTCTCGCCATGCTCGCGCATCGCGCCGTCCGCGATGCGGCCGGTCTTGCGCTGAATCCACAGCTTCGCGAGGATGTGCAGCTCGTAATGCCATTCGAAGGCGAGAAAGCCGGCGAGGTCGCGCACCGCGAGATCGCCGATGCGCGCCCAGTGCGCGGCGACGAGCCGGTCGACGTCGGGCAGCGGATCGCGGCCGGTCAGCTCCGTCACGCGTTCGCGGCCGATCGCTGCATGCGCGCCGTCGTCGCCGAGCTGACGCGACAGGATCAGCTGAAAGTGCGGATCGTCGCGAAACAGCGTATCGATCGCCTTCGCGACGACCTGCACGATGAACAGGTCGTGCGACGCCATCTTCGTGTAGTAGTCGGCGACGGCGGCCAACTCGTCCGCGGTGCGCGGTTCGCGCGGCGGCGCCGCGAGCTTGTCCGGGAAGTCGGGACGATGACGTCGCGCGACGTCGACGAATAGCGCTTCCTCGAATTGTCCGTTCCATTCGCGCGGTGCGCCGATGGGCAAAGTCATGATGATTCGGTCTCTCAGGATCGTTGATGAAGCGGGCAGGCGCGCGCGGCGCCGTTCAAGCGCGCCGGGTCACGCGTCGGACCAGGCGGTCGCCCGTGAATTGCACGGCCGAGACGAGCGCGATCAGGATCACGATCACGGTCGCCATCACGGCGGTGTCGAAACGCTGGTAGCCATAGCGGATCGCGAGATCGCCGAGCCCGCCCGCGCCGACGGCGCCGGCCATCGCGGTCGAACCGATCAGCGCGACGACGGTGATCGTGAAGCCGCCGAGCATGCCGGGCAGCGCTTCGGGCAACAGCACGTGCCACACGATGTGACGCCGCTTCGCGCCCATCGCGAGCGCGGCTTCGATGAGCCCGCGATCGACTTCGCGCAGGCTCACTTCGGCGATCCGCGCGAAGAACGGAATCGCGGCGATCGACAGCGGCACGACGGCCGCCCACACGCCGATCGTCGTGCCGATCAGCACGCGCGTAAACGGCAGCAACGCGACGAGCAGGATGATGAACGGCGTCGAGCGGAACACGTTCACGAGCGCGCCGAGTACGGCGTTGACGGCGCGCCGTTCGTAGATGCCGCCGGGCGCGGTCGTCACGAGGACCACCGCGAGCGGAATGCCGAGCAGCGCGGCGATCGCGGCCGACGCGGCGACCATCGACAGCGTGTCGCGGATCGCGTCGAGCAGCTCGGGCCACCACAGTTCAAACATAGCCGAGCACCTCCGCGTGATTCGCATGCCGGCGCGCGCGTTCGAGCAGCGCCGCAACCGCACGGTGGCCGCGCGTGCCGCCCGCTTCGTCCGCGTGCGGCGCGGCCGCGATCACGAGACGCCCCTGCGCATGGCCCTGGATGCGTTCGATTCCGCCGTGCAGGAACCGCACGGAACCGCCGAGCGCCGCCGCGAGCGCGCCGACGTCCGGCTCGCCGCCGCTCTCGCCCGTATAGCGGACGTCGAGCACGATCTGCGCGCCGTCGGGCAGCGCGGCCTCGTCGTGCAGCGGCTGCACGCGCGCCGCGAGCTCGGCCGGCAGGTCGTGCACGAGCGTGCTGAGCAGCGCGCGTGTCGCGCCGTGCCGCGGATCGCCGAATACGCGCCACACGGGGCCCGTCTCGACGACTTCGCCCTGCTCGATCACCGCGACCGTGTCGCACACCGCGCGGATCACTTCCATTTCATGCGTGATCAGCACGATCGTCAGCCCGAGGCGGCGGTTGATGTCCGCCAGCAGCGCGAGAATCGACTGCGTGGTTTCCGGATCGAGGGCCGACGTCGCTTCGTCGCACAGCAGCACCTCGGGGTCGTGCACCAGCGCGCGCGCAATGCCGACGCGCTGCTTCTGGCCGCCCGACAGGCTCGCCGGATAGGCGTCGCGCTTCGCGGCAAGCCCGACCAGTTCGAGCAGCGCTTCGGCCTTGCGCGTGCGCTCGGCCTTCGGCACGCCGGCGATCTTCAGCGGCAGCGCGACGTTCTCGAATACCGTCTTCGCCGACAGCAGGTTGAAGTGCTGAAACACCATCCCGGTCCGGCGGCGCAGCGCGACGAGCCCGTCCTCGTCGAGCGTGCCGACGTCGACGCCCTGCACGCGCACGCGGCCCGAGCTCGGCCGTTCGAGCCCGTTCATCAGCCGCAGCAGCGTCGATTTGCCGGCACCGCTCCGGCCGATGATGCCGAACACCTCGCCGCGCCGCACGTCGAGCGTCACGTCGCGCAGCGCGGCGGCCTGCCCGCGCGGCGACGCAAACACCTTGCCGACGTGCTCGAGCGAGACGGCCGCGCCGCCCGTCTCCACGGCCGGCTGCACGTGCGGCCGGGCGTGCGGGCCGGCCTGCGCGGCCGCTGCATCGATGAATCCCAGCGTATCGAACCAATGCGTCATCGCTTGCTCCCGTGATCGTCATGCATGCGCGGATTCGCGCGCGGCGCTCGGCCGGTGCTGCGCACCCGTATGCCAGGCCGGCAGCCGCGCGCCCGCGCCGAACAGCTTTTCGCGCAGCGTCGGCGCGGGATCGTAGTCTTCCTTGTAGACGCCGCGGTTCTGCAGCTCGGGCACGACCCAGTCGACGAAATCCTCGAACGATTCGGGCATCACCGTGCGCGTCAGGTTGAAGCCGTCGATACCGGTCTCGTCGATCCACGACTGCAGCTCGTCGGCGACCTGCGACGGCGAACCGACGATCGGCGCATAGCGGCCGCCGAGCGACATCTGTTCGAGCATGCGGCGCACGGTCCACGCGCCGCTCGTGCTCTTGCGCGAGATCGCGTCGACGGCCGACTGGATCGAGTCGGTCTTCACATACGAGATCGGTTCGTCGAGGCCGTACTTTGCGAAGTCGATGCCGGTCGAGCTCGCGAAATGCGCGAGCCCCGCTTCCGGGCTCGCATAGCGCCGGTACTCGTCGAACTTCTCGCGCGCGAGCCGTTCGGTCTCGGCCGTGACGACGCTCACGCCCGCGAAGATGCGGATCGATGCCGGATCGCGGCCCTGCCGCGCAGCCGCCGCACGAATGTCGAGCGCCGCTGCGCGCGCCGCGGCCTTGCTCTGGCCGTTCACGAACACGCACTCCGCATGACGGCCTGCGAACTCGACGCCGCGCGCGGACGATCCGGCCTGATACAGCACCGGCGTGCGCTGCGGCGACGGCTCGCTCAGATGGATCGCGTCGATCGAATAGAACGGCCCGTCGTGCTTCACGCGCCGCACCTTGTCGGGCCGCGCGAACACGCGTGCGCGCGCGTCGCGGATCACCGCATCGTCGTCCCAGCTCTGCTCCCACAGCTTGTAGACGACGTCCATATAATCGTCTGCACGCTCGTAGCGATCGTCGTGGCCGATCTGTCGCGCAAGCCCCATCCCGCGCGCGGCGCTGTCGAGATAACCGGTCACGATGTTCCAGCCGATGCGGCCTTTGGTCAGATGATCGAGCGTCGACATCCGGCGCGCGAACAGATAAGGCGGCTCGTACGTGAGATTCGCGGTCACGCCGAAGCCGAGATGCCGCGTGACCTGCGCCATCGCCGGCACGAGCAGCAGCGGATCGTTGACCGGCACCTGCACCGATTCGCGCAGCGCGACCTCGGGGCCGCCGCCGAACACGTCGTACACGCCGACGATGTCCGCGAGAAAGATGCCGTCGAACTTGCCGCGCTCGAGCGTCTTCGCGAGATCGGTCCAGTAGTCGAGATCGGTGTAATGCGCGGAGCGGTCGCGCGGATGCGTCCACAGCCCGTGATTGATGTGCCCGACGCAGTTCATGTTGAACGCATTAAGCAGGATCTTCTTGCGATTGGCCATACGCGCCTCCGTCACCATGCGACCGCGTACAGCGAGCCGAACGCGTTGTCGAGCGCCTTGCGCACCGCCGGCGAATGCTGGTAGATCGCGATGAACTTGCGGATGCGCGGATCGTTCACGCTGTCGGGGCGCACGACCCACTGGATCGCGAAGTTCTTGTTCTCGGTGCCGTCGAACAGCAGCGCGCTGTTCGGGTCGGTCGTGCCGGCGAGCTTGATGAAGCTCGGATAGCCCTGTGCGAGATCGACGTCGTCGAGCGACCGCGCGAGCTGCGACGCCTCCAGCTGCACGATCTTCAGATGTTTCGGGTTCGCGACGATGTCGCGCGTGGTCGCGCGATAGTCGACGCCCGGCTTCAGCGTGATGAGCCCCGCGCGCTGCAGCAGCAGCAAGCCGCGGCCGCCGTTGACCGGATCGTTCGCGATCGCGACCTTCGCGCCGTCCTTGAGCTCGCCGAAGCTTTTCACCTTCTTCGAATAGAGGCCGATCTTCATGATCGTGCCGGGCGCGATCGCGACGAAGTCGTAGCCGCCCTGCTTCTTCGCGTTCTCGAGAAACGGGATGTGCTGGAAGTAGTTGACGTCGATGTCCTTGTTCGCGAGTGCCGCGTTCGGCGTATTCCAGTCGGTGAATTCGATGATCTTCACGTCGAGGCCCTGCGCCTTCGCCTCCTTCGCGGCGACCTTCAGCGCATCGATCTGCGGACTCGTCGCGATGCCGACCTTCAGCGGCGCGGACTCGGCGTGCGCGCCGTTCGACAGCGCGATGCCGAGCGACGCGGCGAACAGCGCAGTCGCGAACAGCCGGGCGGTGCGCGCGAGGCGCGCCGCGACGAAGCGGACGGACAAAACGGCATGCGGCATGGGAACCACTCTCCTGTGCAACGAGGAATCGACGAATGCGCGCCGCCGCGGCGAACGCGCAGGCGTTCTCCGGACAGTCGCGGTATCGGAAAAGGATCAGCCGATGATAGAGAGCGGCACGGGGACGGTCTACGAAGCGATTGTGCGAAGAAAATCGCATCCGGCGATATGGCGCGCGAACCGGCGCGCGGCGCGAGCGGCGGCGCACCTGGCCGAAATCTCGGCCTGCCGCCGGCGCCTTTTCCGAAATCTCGGAACGGCCCTTCGAGGCGGCTTTCCGCAGACGAAACTAACGCCTTTTAAATCAATGCGTTACGCGCGCCTCAAGCGACGCAATCCTGGCACGGCCGTTGCGTAATAGAGCGCACACGATGCCGCGCACCAGCGCCGGCCTGCCAACATCAGGAGACACGTCTTGCAGACCTCAATCCCTACCCCGTCCCATCCGGAATCGGTCGTCGAAGCCGGTTCGACCGCGCGCACGCGCTTCTGGCCCGAAGGCTGGTGGAAGCTGATGGAAATCCGCATCGGCATCATTCCGCTGCCGGTCTACCTCATCCTGTTCGCGCTGATCGTCGGCTTCGCGGTGACGGGCAAGGTGCCCGGCGAAATCTCGATGGCGATCGCGGTGCTCGCGTTCTTCGGCTTCACCTGCGCGGAACTCGGCAAGCGTCTGCCGCTGCTGCGCAATATCGGCGCGGCCGCGATCTTCGCGACCTTCGTGCCGTCGGCGCTCACCTACTATCACGTGCTGCCGAAGCCGGTGCTGAACCTGACCGTCGAATTCACGAAGTCGACGAACTTCCTGTACCTGTTCATCGCATCGATCATCGTCGGCAGCATCCTGAGCATGGATCGCCGCGTGCTGATCCAGGGCTTCCTGAAGATCTTCGTGCCGCTCGCGCTCGGCTCGGTCGCCGCGGCGATCGTCGGCACGGCCGTCGGCACCGCGCTCGGCCTCGGCGCGCGCCACACGCTGCTGTACATCGTCGTGCCGATCATGGCCGGCGGCGTCGGCGAAGGCGCGATCCCGCTGTCGATCGGCTATTCGGAAATCCTGCATCTGCCGCAAGGCGAGATGTTCGCGATGGTGCTGCCGTCGGTGATGCTCGGCAGCCTGACCGCGATCATCCTGTCGGGCGCGCTCGACATGCTTGGCAAGCGCCTGCCGCATCTGACCGGCAACGGCCGCCTGCAGGTCGGCGAAACCGGCGACATGACGCCGGAACACGAGGAAAAGCGCGGCCTGGTCGACGTGACGCATATCGCGGGCGCCGGCATCACCGCGATCACGCTGTACCTCGTCGGGCTGATGGCGCACAAGCTGTTCGGGCTGCCGGCGCCGGTCGCGATGCTGTTCCTCGCGGTGCTCGTGAAGCTCGCGCGTGCCGTGTCGCCGCCGCTGCAGGAAGGCGCGTTCGTCGTCTACAAGTTCTTCTCGACCGCCGTCACGTATCCGCTGCTGTTCGCGATCGGCGTCGCGATGACGCCGTGGGACAAGCTGACCGCCGCGTTCACGCTCGTCAACGTCGTGACGATCGTCGCGACCGTCGCGACGCTGATGGGCACCGGTTTCGTGGTCGGCCGCCTGTTGAAGATGTACCCTATCGACACCGCAATCGTGAACGCCTGCCACAGCGGGCAAGGCGGCACCGGCGACGTCGCGATCCTGACCGCCGCGAACCGGATGCAGCTGATGCCGTTCGCGCAGATCGCGACGCGCATCGGCGGCGCGATCGTCGTCACGGTCACGCTGATCCTGCTCGCGCACTTCGGATGACGCACGGCCGCGCGCATCGTCGCGCACGCCGCGTCGCACGCGCCGCCGCCGGGTCGACCGGCGCGCGGCGCGTGTCGTTGAGGACGGCCAGTTGGACGGCCAGTTGGACGGCCGACGCGGCAACCGATTGCGGGCTTCGATGAGGGCGAACGTGCAGAAGAGCTTCAAGGGAATCCCGTGGTGGGGCTGGGCGTCGGCGGCCGTGCTGTATGTCGGCGTCGCGGGCGCGGTCGTCGATTTCGCGTGGGAACGCGCGATCGACGCGCTCGAGGAAGCCGGCGCGCATCGGCTCGACCTGTACGCATCGAGCCTGAAGAGCGAGCTCGGCCGCTTCGAGATCCTGCCCGCACTGGTCGCGCGGCAGGACAGCGTGCGTGCGTTGCTGAAGGCGTCGCCGCAACAGGCGCGGGACCTGCTGCATCCGGTCGACGTCTATCTCGAAGCCGTGAACCGCGACGCAGGCAGCGGCGCGGTCGACGTAATCGATCTGCACGGCGACGTGATCGCCGCGAGCAACTGGAACGAGCCGGTCAGCTTCGTCGGCACGAACGTGTCGTACCGGCCGTATTTCAAGGACGCGCTCGCGCGCGGCAGCGGCCGCTTCTTCGGGATCGGCACGAACACCGGCGTGCCGGGCGTCTATTTCGCGAGCGCGGTACGCGACGACGGCACGCCGATCGGCGTCGCGGCCGCGAAGATCAGCGTCGATCCGCTCGAATCCGCGTGGCGCGCGCCCGGTGTCGCGGCGATGGTCGTGGACGGCAACGGCGTCGTCGTGATCTCGACCGAACCCGCATGGAAATTCACCGCGCTGCGCCCGATCACCGCGCAGCAGCAGCGCGACATCCAGGCGTCGCGCCAGTACGCGGGCCGCACCGTCGACGCGCTGCCGTACCGCCGCATCGGCGAGCACAGCGCGGCCGCGTGGTTCGGCACGTTTCCCGATCCGCATCGCGCGGGCCGCACCATGCGCTATCTCGTGATGTCGCGTCCCGCGCCGCAGGCCGGCGATTCGCTGATGGTGCTGCTCGACACCGCCGGCGCGCGCCGCCAGCAGCAGACGGCATTCGTGTTCGTGACGGGCGCGTTCCTGATCGTCGCGCTGCTGGTCGGCTATGCGATCCAGCGGCGCCGGGCGATCGCCGCGCGGCTGAGCGCACAGGACGCGCTGCGCCGCGCGAACGATCGGCTCGAGCTGACCGTCGCGCAGCGCACCGCGGCGCTCACCGAGGCGAACGAAAGGATGCAGCGCGAAATCGTCGAGCGCGAGCGCACCGAACAGCGGCTGCGCGATTCGCAGCAGGAAGTCGTGCACGCCGGCAAGCTCGCCGTGCTCGGACAGATGGCGGCCGGCCTCACGCACGAGCTGAACCAGCCGCTCGTCGCGATCCGCACGCTGTGCGACAACGCGCGCACGTTCTTCGAGCGCGATCAGCCGGCGCAGGCGTTTGCGAATCTCGAACGGATCGGCAAGCTCGTCGACGGGATGGCCGTGCTCACCGGCGAACTGAAGACGTTCGCGCGCAAGCCCGACGTGGAACGCGTCGCGGTGTCGCTGAACGAAGCCGTCGCGCATGCACGGCTGATCTACGATGCGCGGCTGCGCGACGAAGGTGTGCAGCTCGACGTGAACATCGCGCCCGGCACGACCGTGTCGGCCGAATCGAGCCAGTTGCAGCAGGTGATCGTGAACCTGCTCGGCAACGCGCTCGATGCCGTTCACGACGCGCCGGTGCGCCGCATCGCGATCGCCGCCGACGCGCCCGATGCGCACGGGCGCGTGCGCTTCACCGTGACGGATTCCGGCGCCGGCATCGCACCCGACGTGCTGCCGCATTTGTTCGAGCCGTTCGTCACGACGAAGCCGCGCGGCCAGGGCCTCGGGCTCGGGCTTGCGATCACGTCGCGGATCGTCGAGGGATTCGGCGCGAAGATCGCCGCGACGAATCGTGACGGCGGCGGTGCGCAGTTCACCATCGAATTCGCGGCGGCCACGCCGCAAAGGACAGAGCATGGAAGATGAGATTCGCGTGCTGGTCGTCGAGGACGATGAAAACGTCCGGATCGGCGTCGAGCAGGCTGTTGCGCTCGCCGGGTTTCCGGTGCAGGCGTTCGCGTCGGCAGCCGACGCGCTCGCGCACGTCGCGCCCGGCGCGCCGGTCGTCATCGTGTCCGACGTGCGGATGCCCGGCATCGACGGGCTGCAGCTGCTCGAACGCGTGATGGCCGTCGATTCGCAGATTCCGGTCGTGCTGATCAGCGGTCACGCCGACATCTCGACGGCCGTCGGCGCGATGCACGACGGCGCGTACGACTTCATCGAGAAGCCGTTTTCGTCGGACCTGATCGCGGGCCGCGTCGCGCGCGCGGTCGAGAAGCGCCGGCTCACGCTCGAAGTGCAAGGGCTGCGCGCGGCGCTGCACAACTGGCAGGGAATCGAAGCGCTCGTGCTCGGCAAGTCGCCCGCGATGGCCGACGTGCGCAAGAAAATCCTGCGCCTCGCCGATACGTCGGTGTCGGTGCTGATCACCGGCGAGACCGGCACCGGCAAGGAGCTGATCGCGCGCAGCCTGCACGACTTCGGCGGCCGGCGCGATGCGCATTTCGTCGCGCTGAACTGCGGCGGGCTGCCCGAACAGATCTTCGAGAGCGAACTGTTCGGCCACGAGGCCGGCGCGTTCACGGGCGCAATCAAGAAGCGCATCGGCAAGATCGAATGGGCGCAGGGCGGCACGCTGTTTCTCGACGAGATCGAGACGATGCCGATTGCGTTGCAGATCAAGATGCTGCGCGTGCTGCAGGAGCGCGTCGTCGAGCGGCTCGGTGCGAACGAGCTGATTCCGGTCGACTGCCGCGTGATCGCCGCGTCGAAGGCCGATCTCGCCGAACTCGCCGCGGACGGACGGTTCCGCGCCGATCTGCTGTACCGGCTGAACGTCGCGCAGATCGAGCTGCCGCCGCTGCGCGAGCGGCGCGAGGACGTGCCGCTGCTGTTCGAGCATTTCGTACTCGCCGCCGCGCGGCGCTTCGGACAGCCGGCGCCTGTCGTATCGGCGGCTCAGGTGTCCGAACTGATGACACATGCGTGGCCCGGGAACGTACGCGAACTGCAGAACGTGGCAGACCGCTTCGTGCTCGGGCTGACCGGCGACAGCCTGCTGTCGGGCGACGGCCCGCGCCCGACGAGCGGCACGCTCGCCGAACAGCTCGCGTATTTCGAGCGGATGCTGATCGAGGACATGCTGCGGCGTCACCACGGCAACGTCGCGGACGCGAGCATCGCGCTCGGGATGCCGAAGAAAACGCTGTACCACAAGCTGCGCCACCTGCGGATTCCCGCGCGCGGAGACACGGCGCCTGACGGCGGCGAATGACGCGAACGAGGACACGCACCGGCATGGATCGCATCGACATCACCGAACACGGCCGCCTCGACGGCTTCCTGATCCGCGGCATCACGCACGCGCAGAAAACCTTCCGGCCCAGCGACTGGCCCGAGCGCCTCGCCGGCGTGATCACGTTGTTCGTCGGCGAGCGGCGGCCCGGTTATCCATGCGCGCTGACGCGGCTGGCGATGCCGGTCGTCGACGGTGGTGTCAAATGCCTGTTCGTGTCGGGCGAGCTGCGCGCCGTGTGCGCGGATGCATTCGAGTTCGCGATGCAGTTCGCGGCGGACAACGATCTGCCTGTCGAGGTGAAGACGGCGCCGGTGTTGGCGGTGCGGTGATTCATGCGAAACCTGGCATAACGATCGCGGGGGTATTTCATCCGTTATCGGTGGGACTGATCGGTCAGGTCACGTGGGTGGCGAGATGAAACAGAATCGCCAACAGGGTCACGACGACGAACGCGATGCACCATTTGCGTAATGACCAACGTCTGTAGGCAATAGCATTGAGCACTACACACGCGATCGATGGCCATAGAAGAATGAAGAGCATCGTCGCGACCAAGCCAGCGTGAGATGCGCAGGACTCGCCGCAACCGACTGCAGGGCGTGACGGCTTGGCCCAGTCCAGGCGGTTGAAAACATAGAACGATGCGCCCGTCACGAGAAGTCCCCATACGAAGCCTAGGGAAACGCTGATCAATGGACCAACTTCCGAAGTTGCAGGCGAG